>CAZFSC010000023.1:21116-32265 GCA_964521585.1 uncultured Limnohabitans sp. | reverse complement strand
AGGCACCACTCATTTGCAATTATTTTGAAATAAGTTTGGGTCAATTGACACCATTATCCATTTGATCTTCGCTGAAGAAACCAAATCTGACTTATCGTAAAATGAAGATAGGTGAGGGTTTTTATCTATTGTCCTTGTCTTGGCTGAAGTACCAAAACCAAAGAGATTTACACACACATTCTTTCGATTTCCAATAAAAAGGTACAGAGTTCGCTAGACAGTTTGGACGAAATTCTTAATTTGGTCTCGGGACAAGCCAAGAACCCTTTGGATAATTGAAATATATGCGCAAACCGTTATAGCGCATATTAGGAACCTCCAAACCAGAGACAAAAAAATTTTGAAATTTTGAAAATAGTAACTTTAAAGTTACATTTGTTCTATGGAAAAAGTAAGGGAAGTCATAGCTTATCAGGACCATTTTGAGAACTTTTTAAAAGCCCAAACAGAAAAAGTTCAAAATAAGATTTTTAAGGTCATTGAAGCGATTGAAACTTTGGAAAGAGTTCCTGAGACTTACCTTAAACCTATCAAAACAAAGAAAGGGCTATATGAAGCAAGGGTTCAGTTGGCATCTAACATATGGAGGGTATTTTGTTTTTTTGATGAAGGCAAATTGGTGATTTTGCTCAATGGCTTTCAAAAGAAAACTCAAAAAACACCAATCAAGGAAATTGAAAAGGCAGCCAAACTGATGGATGAATATTATGCTGAAAAGGAAGTTCAAAAAGGAAAAAAGAAAAGGAAATGAATACGAAGAGCTGGAAGAAAATCAAAGATGATGTGTACGGAGCCAAAGGAACCGAACGCAGGGATGAATTGGAAAGGGATGTTGAGTCATTCAAAATTGGGTTGCTATTAAAGAAGGCAAGAGAGGACAAGAATCTCACCCAAGAGCAATTAGCGGAATTGGTGGATAAGAAGAGAACCTACATCTCAAGGGTGGAGAACAACGGAAGTAACTTGACACTGAAAACCCTTTATGAAATTGTTGAAAAAGGATTAGGTGGGAAGGTAAAAATCTCCATTGAACTCTGAAAAAGGAAATACGCGCTATAGTCGAGTAGACGGCCGTGAGCCCTAGGCCCACGGTGCGCCTACGCCACGGCGCACACAGTCTCACACCACCGATCCCGAAAGCTTTCGGGAGTTCTCGTATACGGCGGTTCACTGGATAGTAGGTTGTTTATTCGAGGTAGTAAGCCAAAAAATAAATCAAATCACTGCAAGGTTTACTGCAATGTTGGGGTTAATCCACGACAAAGGGAATGATCCCCACCCGTATTTTATTGATTTTCAATGTAGTAGCCCTGCTAGGA
Source organism: uncultured Limnohabitans sp. (assembly GCA_964521585.1). Lineage (GTDB taxonomy): Bacteria > Bacteroidota > Bacteroidia > Cytophagales > Cyclobacteriaceae > Algoriphagus. Next base: position 30,946 of record CAZFSC010000023.1, on the reverse strand, counting down.
ATCGAACCTAGATCTAGCGTTTAGGAAACGCTTGTTCTATCCGTTGAACTACAGGGCCATTTGGACTTTGGGGTATTCCTCCCCGAATGGAGAAGCAAGTTAAAATAAAAGTCTTCTTACTGACAAATATTTACAGGCAACTTATGGCTTTCCAATCATTTACCCTATCTTTGCACTCCAAAATTAGGATGGACGGGTTCCATCCACTCACTAAATACTTTAAAAATTTATGTCAGTAAAAATCAGATTAGCACGAAGAGGTAGAAAGAAAATGGCTATCTACGACGTGGTTGTAGCTGATGCAAGAGCTCCACGTGATGGACGCTTCATCGAAAAAATCGGGTCTTATAACCCAAACACGAACCCTGCTTCTATCAACATCAACAATGAGCGCGCTCTTAAATGGTTGTTGAACGGAGCTCAGCCTACCGATACTGTAAAAGCAATGCTTTCTTACAGAGGCGTAATGCTGAAGAAACACCTTCAAATTGGTGTATTGAAAGGTGCAATCACGCAAGAGGCAGCAGATGCCAAATTCGAAGCGTGGTTGAGCGAAAAAGATTCTAAAATCGCAGGTAAGTCTGAATCGATCAGCAAAGCAAAAGCCGATGCACGTCAGAAAGCTTTGGACGCTGAGACAGCTAAGAATCAGGCAAGATTGGATGCTATCAAAGCAAGAGAGGATGAGCAAAAAGCGCTCCTAGCTGCTGCGGAAGCTGCAAACAATCCTGCTCCGGTAGAAGACGCGGCAGCGGAGGAAGCTCCTGCAGCTGAGGCTCCTGCCGAGGACACTCCTGCTGAAGGCGAAGAGCCAAAAGCATAATCAAAATACCCCCATGAACAAGGATCAGTGCTTTCACATAGGCTATGTAGCCAAAGTTCATGGACTTCGTGGAGAAGTGAATATCATGCTGGATGTAGATTATCCGGAGGATTATGAAAATCTAAAGCATGTCTTTCTAGCTCAAAAAAATCGTCTTGTGCCTTTCTTCCTGGAGCATTTTGTACTCCAGCCCGGAAACAGAGCCTTGGCAAAATTTGAAGAGCTGGATTCCATAGAGCAGGTAGAGCAGCTGGTAGGCTCGGAAATTTACCTTCCGATTACCGAACTCACACCGCTGGAGGAAGGACAGTATTATTTCCACGAATTGATCGGATTTGAAGTCTTTGACGAGACCAAAGGACTGATCGGACCGGTTCAAATTATTTATGATTTGGACACTCAGAATCTCCTCGGAGTGACTCACCAAGGCAAAGAAGTACTGATCCCGATTCAGGACGGTATCATTTCCAAAGTGGACAAGGCAGCTAAAAAAGTTTACTGCCAGCTACCCGAAGGTTTACTTGAAATCTATCTGGAAGACTAATCCATGCACATTGATATCATCACGGTAGTGCCGGGCTTGCTGGAGGGACCTTTCTCTCATTCTATTCTGAAAAGAGCAGAAGATAAAGGAATCGCCAGCGTTAAAGTTCACAATCTCCGTGATTATGCAAGTGGCAAGCAGAAGCAAGTCGATGACTATGCTTTTGGAGGAGGAGCCGGAATGGTCATGCAGATCGAGCCTATCGCTCGCTGCATTGAAGCACTTCAGCAGGAACGCACGTACGATGAAATCATCTACATGACTCCTGACGGGGCTAAATTTGATCAATCCATGGCCAACTCCCTCTCGCTGAACCAAAACTTGCTGATCCTTTGCGGTCATTACAAAGGAGTCGATGAGCGGGTACGGGAGCGTTTCATCACCAAAGAAATCAGTATTGGTGACTATGTGCTTTCGGGCGGAGAACTAGCAGCAGCTGTAGTGGCAGATGCAGTGATCCGATTGATCCCGGGAGTGCTCAATGATGAAAGCTCTGCCTTGACTGACTCCTTTCAGGACGGTCTTTTGGCACCACCAGTCTATACCCGGCCGGCAGATTACCAAGGAATGAAAGTTCCGGAAGTCCTGCTCTCCGGACATGAAGCCAAGATAGAAGCATGGAGATTTGAAGCATCGGTTCGCCGAACCCGCGAAAGAAGGCCTGATTTGCTTAGCAAGCAGGATAGCGAAAAAAGCGATAAAGAATCGAAAAGAAAGTAATTAAACAAGCCACGCGTTGGCAAAAGCGAAAGCATAAAAACATAAAGCTATGAGCGATCTAATGAAAATAGTAGAAGCGGAATACAGCGAAGCAAGAGCTAAATTCCCTTCATTCAAAGCCGGAGATACCATCAACGTACACGTACGAATCAAAGAAGGTAACAAAGAGCGTATCCAGCAGTTCCAAGGAACTGTGATCCAAAGAAGAAACCCTAACTCTAACGGTGAGACCTTTACTGTCCGTAAGATTTCTAACGGAATCGGTGTAGAGCGTATCTTCCCTATCATCTCTCCAGCGATCGAGCAAATCGATCTATTGAGACAAGGTAAAGTAAGAAGAGCTCGTCTGTTCTACCTAAGAGGACGTCAGGGTAAAGCTGCACGTATCAAGGAAAAAATCAGAGTGAAGCACTAAGCTTCTTCAGAAATCCAAGAAAAGAGAACCCAGCAATGAGTTCTCTTTTTTGTTTTAATTCATTGATGAAAAACAAACTTTAAGATTCAGTCAATAAGCCTTAAGAAAGTATACCTTCCCAGTATCCGGTACTATAATTTTTTATGTCAATTAGGATTAGCAAGGTCTCAAAGGGGAGTCTAAATTTCATCTGCAAAATCCTTTGAATAAAAATATCGCTTCTAGGATCAACCGGTCTGCTCTGGAAAGCTACTTGAGCATTCAACTAAAAAAGCCATCAATTTTAAATTTGATGGCTTTTTTTGTATTTGATTCTTATGAATTAGGCAGGTTCAACATATCCTTCTTCCTGACTTAAGATCTGAGCTACATAAGTTAGCATCACTCCGTAAATTACTTTGGAACAAACATCTGCGATCGTATAAGTAATCTGTCGGCCTACCACACCTGATTCATTGAAAAATCCACCTTCGATACCCAACAGGTGAGGCATCAGGTACGCTCCTGGATATAAGAACCAGGAAATCAGGAATAGGACCCAGATTCCTCCCAACAATTTTTGTGCTTTTGCAGGAATACCTTCTTTACCCTCTTTTATGACTTTGTTCATTACAAATAAAATATGGAAGAAAAAGAGTGTTGAAATCGCTCCCCAGACAGCAAAAGCTGTAAAATTGGTTACCTCATAATATTGCCCGATGTAACCGGTAATAATCATTGCCGCACCGGAAAACCAAAATTGATTCCGAATACTGCCAAAATCAGATTTGGTAAGGGTCACCACAAACAAAATCTGAAAAAGTAACATAGGCACGTCAATTAACCAATTCAAATACCGGTACCCGTTATTGAACAAATCCTGACCGGCTCCTAAGAAATACTTGCCCCTTTCCTGGTCAAAAACAAAACTACTGGTCCAATTATTAGCTTGAGCAAACAAAAGCAAAAAAGCAGACACCATCACCACTACCGATAATACCGAAGAAATCCTGTATTTGGGAGCTACAGATTTCATCGTCAGAATAAAATAAAATAATGAAGCCAGCATTACTGCATAGCCAACCGTGAGTACGTGAGCTACGATCTGGTAGCCCATTTCTGAAAAGCCCTCGTTCAGACCGATGTAATTCTCGAAAGTTGCATTCCCTAATTCATTCATATACTTTAAAAGGTTAGTCCGCATTTACAACTTCCGCTGCGAAATTTTGTTTAACCTTTTCGGATTATAGCAATTAAAAAAGGAATCCAATCATCCTTTAATACCCTAAATAGTATGCAGAGGGAGAGGATTTGTTATGTGGCTAGTATTCAAAAAAAATAAACTTTTAAGTCTTGTATTGGCACTTTGGCCCTATCTCTCTTATTCAGGGGAATTCAATTACTTGCTAACTCAATCCAACTATTATTTTTGAAATTAACGACCAGGGCCTATTTCTGTCTTTTGGCATATTTGATTTTCTTGGTAGCACCTCTTTATTGCCTTATCCTACTTTTTTGGCTTTAGTTGATTGAAAAGAAATCTGTACTAACATAAATCTTCCCGATTCTTAACCTAAATCGGATCAGATTCAAAACATCTGTTGTAACATTCAGCTTAATGATAAGTAAAAGACCGTTTCAGTTCTTTAACAAAGCTGGTACCATTAGGAATCCTTTCTCAAAATTCCGATCCATCCCCCACAATTCCCTATCTTTGCAGGCTAAATCTGTCACCTCAATCCTCCAGACTTACAAAGTCTGGAATCTGAAATAAAACCCATGAGTAGAGAAGTTCGCGTAAGATTTGCCCCATCTCCTACGGGCCCATTGCACATCGGCGGTGTACGTACCGCCCTATATAATTACCTTTTTGCCCGTAAGATGGGCGGCCGATTCCTCCTGCGCATTGAGGATACCGATCAGACCCGTTTCGTGCCTGGAGCAGAAGAATACATTCAGGAATCTCTCGCCTGGCTGGGAATTTCCCCGGATGAAAGCCCCTGGAATCCAGGCGACTCCGCACCATACAGGCAGTCCGAGCGCAAACCTGATTACATGCAATATGCATTGGATCTGATCGAAGCGGGTCATGCTTATTATGCCTTTGACACTTCAGAGGAACTGGAAGCGATGCGTGAGCGATTGACCGCTGCGCGTGTGGTATCTCCTCAGTACAATAGCATCACCAGAACCCAAATGAAAAATTCCCTCACTCTTCCAGAGGATGAGGTGAAAGCTAGACTTGCTTCCGGAGATCCTTACGTGATCCGAGTGAAAATCCCGAGAAAAGAGGAAGTTCGGCTACATGATATGATCCGCGGATGGGTGATGGTACACACCTCCACCCTCGATGACAAAGTACTGATGAAATCGGACGGCATGCCTACCTACCATCTGGCTAACATAGTGGATGATCATCTGATGCGCATCACGCATGTGATCCGGGGGGAAGAATGGTTGCCTTCAGCACCTCTCCATGTCTTATTGTATAAGTTTTTTGGATGGGAAGATACCATGCCGGAGTTTGCACATTTGCCTTTGCTGTTGAAGCCGGATGGTAATGGCAAGCTCTCCAAGCGGGATGGTGATAAACTCGGTTTCCCTGTATTCCCACTGAACTGGGAGAACAAAGAAACGGGAGAAACTGCAGCCGGATTCCGCGAGCAGGGATATTTACCGGATGCTTTCTTGAACTTCCTCGCCTTCCTAGGATGGAATCCTGGAGATCATCGGGAGATTTTCAGTTTGGAAGAATTGATCGAAGCTTTTTCGGTAGAGCGCATCGGTAAATCAGGTACCAAATTTGACATTGCCAAAGCAAAGTGGTATAATGAACAATATCTGAGAGAAAAGTCCAACGCAGCACTTGCAGCTTACCTCATTGCAGACGCAGGTACCGAATCGCTTTCTCTTTCACAAGAAAAAGCAGAAGCAATCGTCGCTTTGACCAAGGAAAGAGCAACATTCCCATCAGACCTATGGACTGAAAGCAAATTCATGGTGATCGCACCAGCAACCTTTGATCAATCTGTGGCTGAGAAAAGATGGAATCAGGATGCAGTGAAAGTGCTCAGTGCCTACAGTGAAAACTTGGACAACTTCTCAGGAGAATTTAATGCTGCCACCGCCAAATCTCTGTTGGAAGCAGCAGCCGAATCGCAGCAAATCAAACTTGGAAAAGTGATGCAAGCGGTACGATTGGCTGTCACTGGATCTGGGGTGGGACCGGATTTGATGGAAGTTTTTGCTATTTTAGGTACTACTGAAGTAGCCGGCCGAATCAGATTTGCGTTAACTCACTTAACTGTAATCGACTAAACTCATGGCAAAAAAGAAAAAAACAGACGCTGACCCCAAAGTGCATGAGGATCTGAAAGGTTTTAAGATGGAGATTGATTCTTTTGGAGAGATTTCTTCTTCTTTCCCCATCGACAAAATCAATGAGTTTCTCAATAAAAACGTAGAAGACAAAAAACTGAAGGATCGTGATGATCTTGATGATGTAAAAAAGTCTAAGAAATAAATTTTATGATAGCTCCTCAATGGAGCTATTATTTTTTTATTAGTTTAGAATTTATGAAAAGAGCTTTTTTTATTTTCTTTTTAATTCTATCCATTCAGTACACTTTTTCTCAAACTGCAAGAATCAGTGGAACAGTTCAGAATCAATCAGATGCATCACCTCTTGAGGATGTCCACGTATTTATACCAAATACTACCTTCCAGGCTTTCACGGATTCTTCGGGCAGATTTGATCTAGGACCTATCCCAAAAGGAACATGGGAGATTCAGGCACGTGGGATCGGTTGGAAAAAAAATATTAAAACTGTAAATATATCTCCCGGCAAGGATTTGAATTTCGCAATTCTGCTGCAGAAATCCGACCAAAATACAGTGTCTCCTGCGAAGCTTTCCAAGGGGAAAAGAAATAAACTCATCGGAAAAGTAACAAAGTCCTTGCTGGAAGGAAACCATGATGATTTAATAAATATCCTAAATCCTGAGCAACTCAAATTTCAAACGCTTCCGGACAAATCCACTCTGATTACCCCAGTTGGACCTATTTACTTTGCCAATGAAAATACGGGATATTTGGTTTCTGTCTACTTTGATTCCTTGGTTTTGGGGCAAAAGGAAAGAATCAATAAAACTGTAACTTACTTTGAGCTTCCCAAGACTCTGGATCATGAAGAAAGCAGAAAAACAAACCGACTAAAAGCCTATCAAACAAGTCCAGCTTATTTTTTATCCCTTCTGATGGAAGATAAAGAAGGGCCTTTTGAGTCAAGTCCGAATCCAGAAGTTTCCTTTTCAGACCAGCCCGGTACTTATTTTTTGAAGTTCAATACTCCCCTCACCATCACTCTACCTGAAGGAAAAAGTAATTTGGACTATGTGAACTCAAAATTAGAAGTTCGCATTGACGGCACCCCTGTAAATGAAAATGAGCTCCTTGTCTCAGGATTTCTGGCCATGCAAAATCCCATCCATGGAGTACCAATAGATTGGAATGGAGAAAGACTGATCCGTCTAAAAAATCTGGAGCGAAATGCGAAAACTCTGCAGGAAAGCATTTTTCTGCATACAGACAGGAGGCACTATTACCCTGCTGAGAATATATATTTCAAAGCTTATGTCAACTATGCTGAGCCATTGATGGCTGAGGAATTGAGTGAAGTGCTGCATGTGGAATTAATAGACAGTACGGGCTATCTATGGAGCCATCAAGTTTTCCAGATTAGGAATGGAATGAGCGCAGGTCTAATTTCACTTCCGGATCTTTCAGAAACAGGGAACTTTATTATCAGAGCTTACACGGCTTTGAGTTTGAATTACGAGGAGGGGGAATACATTCTCCCTATTCAGATTTTAGCTCATCAAAAACAACCCAAAAGTTCGAAATACGAGTTCGACATTCACAATATTGGGATTTTCTCAGATCAACAATTCTATGAAAAGAATCAGAATGTAAAATTGAATCTGATGGCCATAGATGAAAAAGGAGAACCAATTCCTGCCAATCTCTCTGTTTCCGTGATTGACTTAAACCAAGCGGCCTACGTCAAGGAACCCACTAAAATTCAAGATCAAATGATATTCAGTCCAACAGAAAAGGATGCGGAAGAATTTGATTATCCAATCGAAAAAGGGTTCATGTTAGAAGGTCAGTTGTTTACCGATGAAGGGACAAAAGCTGTAGGTTCGATTCAGGCTTTCATCAACGGCTATGAAGACAGAAGAAAAGTGAACACGAATAAGGAGGGGCAATTCTTTTTCCCCCAAACCAGTTTTAGCGGTCCATTTGAAATCAATCTACAAGCCACAGATGTCTATGGCAGACCCATCAAAACCATTGAGTTGGATGTGAAAAATTATCCTTATGATTCCAGTATTTTAAGCCAAAACTATCCCGAGGTTGTAGCCAGAGGCTTAAATATGAGTTCCATAATTAAACCACTTCCTCCTGTTTCTCAAGGTGAAATTCTTCTAGACCAAGCATTGGTCGAAGAAAAGAAAGATGACAAATTAGGACCCATGCTCTATGGGACTCCAGATAACGTCATTGATACAAATGGTTTGATCATCAACGGCTCCACAATACAGTTCCTCTATACTTTGGCAGGTCGGGTTGCTGGAATGACAATTATCGGTACGCCACCTAATGTATCTGTTAGATTCCGTGGTGGAGAGCCATTGGTTTTGATTAATGGAAGCCCGGCCAATTTTATCTCCGGTGGAATGATCGCTGGAGGAGCTAGCAGATCGGTTTACAACGTGATCGAAGGAATCAATGTAATGGCAATCGACAGGGTGGAAGTGATCAAAAGAATGGTTCCACAATATGGAGATCAGGGGAGCAATGGGATAATCTCTATTTTCTTAAAAACCGGAGCTGAATTGGAGAAAATGGCAAATAACTATAACCTATTTCAGTTGGAAGGTTTTAAATCAAATGTGAGTTTCGATATAGCAGAAGAGTCCAGAGGAAATTATCCGTTTTTAGAACCCTTTAAACCTACACTATACTGGAATCCATTTATTGTAACTGACGGCACCAAACTTTCTGTGCCTTTTGAATTTAAGCTAAATAGCATTTCGGGGCCATTCTTAGTAGAAATCAGAGGAATTACTGAACTTGGGAAGGCAGTCTATGGTACTTTTATCTTAAATCAAAAAGATCCAAATTTGATTGATAGAGGTTCCCAATGAAACACTAAACCAAATCCTTTCCCTTGAAAAAGTACCTTTCAGCGCTATTACTTGTTTTCTGTTTTCTCGCCCAAGCATTAGCCCAAATCGGCAGTATCAAAGGGATTGTGAAAGATGCCGAAACTGGGGAGCCCCTCCCTTACTGCAATGTCTTTATCAACAATACCACTATCTCTACGATTACCGATGAGAATGGCGCCTATCAACTCGAAAACCTTGAACCTGGTACTTTGGAGCTCAGCTTTTCCTTTTTAGGCTATCAGGCGGAAACCAAAAAAACCACCCTCAATCCAGGAGGCACTGCTACCTTGAACCTGAGCATGACTCCTCTTACCCAACAACTCTCGGATGTGGAGATCAAAGCTTCCAGAGATAAGAACTGGGAACGGGACCTTCGCAAATTTCAGAATCTGTTTTTAGGCAACGATGAGATTGCGGCTTTATCCAGTATCGAAAATCCATGGGTGATTGACTTTCCTTCGGGACAAGACAAAAACACCTTCACAGCCAGCGCTTATGCTCCCATCGAAATCATCAATACCTATCTGGGATACAAAATCAATTTCGATCTCAAGGAATTTTACAATTCTTCCACCAATTACCGAATCATAGGTGCTGCGAGATTTGAGGAAATGAAACCAAATTCGGAAGCCCAGCAAAATACCTGGGAGCAAAACCGGGTATTGGTGTATCAGAAGTCCCCCATGAATATGTTTCGGGCAATGATCGAAGGAAACCACGAAAAAGAAGGATTTTACATTTATGGTGATAAGCCTGGCGGATCAGCAAGTATGAATATGCGAAGCGATATCTTCGCCAACGAACTGGGAAAATCAGTGGTACCTTACAAACCCGAAAATCTCATAACTCCCGCAGCTAAGCCTGGAGAATTTCTGATCAATCTGAAAGGACGGATTGAGATTCATTATCAGAAAGGCTATTCGCAAGTCAACACCTATGTGGATGCGCCCTATCCGGTATCTTGGCTTGAGGTAAATAATTCCATCGTTCGGGTTCGTGAAAATGGCATGGTACTCAATCCACAGGATTTGATCTTTTCAGGAGATATGGACCGGAAACGGATTTCCACCCTTTTACCCTTGGATTACGATGCTGAAAAAGCAATTCAACTCCAGAAC
>CAZFSC010000023.1:19552-21016 GCA_964521585.1 uncultured Limnohabitans sp. | reverse complement strand
TGCCGGATAGTCTCAGCCAGGAAAAATACTTTTTGAGAGCTTACACGAATTGGAACAGAAACTATGGGCCTAATCATTACTTCACCAAGAGTCTACGCATCCTAACTCCCTTTCAGCGAGTTCTGGACAATGAAGCCATTGTCAGTCCCTCTTTGGATCGGGTAAAAATCTTAGCGGACAAAACCCAATATGGACCGAGAGAAAAAGTGACGCTCACCATTCAGACTAGAAACGAACGAAATCTTCCCGTTCAGGCCAACCTCTCGGTTGCAGTTTTGGACCAGAATCAAGTCATCCCAGTCAAAGAATCCATGCCAATTCAGGAGGCTTTGGAACTGGAAAAAATCCCTGAATCCATGGGCCTAGATCGTTTTTCATATGAAATAGAAAAAAGCCTACGCCAAAAAGGGAAACTCCTTGACGAGAAGGAAAAACCTATCTCAGGCCAAGTAGTGATTTTTATCAATGACTTTGAAGGTATGGTTGAGATGGAAGCCGATCGGGATGGTGAGTTTGTGATGGAGGAAATGGAATTTTATGGAAAAATGGATCTTGCAGTACAAGCCCTAGATAAAAAAGGCAGACCTGCTTCCAAAATTGAACTTTTAAACCCATTAAAAGCTCCGGTTGTATTACCCGCTGAGGCTTATTTTCCCGAAGTAGAAAAGGTCTCGGAGTCTATCTTTTTGAAGTCAAAGGAAGCCGAATTCCAAGAACTGGATTCTGTATTGGTGATGGAAAAAGGTTTACCTAAAACTCCCAAAGCACTTTACGGAACTCCTAGCTACGTAGTCAGCGGAGAAAAACTTATGGCTACCGGCAATACCACAGATATCGTCAACAGCCTTGCGGGAAATGTGCCTGGGATGCGGGTGACGGTAGAAGGCTCCAGCGGAAGGCAGCAGATTCGGATAAGATCCGGAGCCACCTCCGTTTCAGGAAGCATGGAGCCCATTGTCATGCTCAATGGCAATATTATGGTAAGCTCTGGCAGCACCACTGCTGCAGACAACTTGAAAAGCATCAATCCATTTGATGTTGATCGGATAGAAATTGTCTCCCGCACTGTCTCAATGCTGGGCGACTTAGGCCGGAACGGTGTCATAGCGGTTTACCTGAAAAATTTTGACCCTGATTCCCCCTCGGCTGGACCGAAAAAATCCACGGGTTTTCAGGAATTTACCATCGAGGGCTATCAGCCTTCTACTGCCTTTTTTCAAATGGATTATGCACAGGAGGAAGACCGTAGCCTCAAAGATCTTCGACAGACACTCTATTGGAATCCGTATCTCGTGACAGATGACAGCGGCAATCTCACGCTATCGTTTTACACCAATGAAACAGGAGGCCCAATGACAATTCAGGTAAGAGGTCTGGGTTTGGATGGATTGCCTGTCTCGGGAACCCAAACCATCAATATCAAATAAGTCCATGCCTGAGTTTAAATTATTACTTTTGGACATG
>CAZFSC010000023.1:0-19452 GCA_964521585.1 uncultured Limnohabitans sp. | reverse complement strand
GTCAACGAAACTGAATTCAATTACCTGAAACTGCCGATGCTTTCGAGTTTCTTTCTGGGGAAATCCGGCAGATTCCAAATTAAAATAGGACCCCATCTAGGTTATCTTCTGAATGCAAAAGATATCCGTCGGGAATTTGAAAATGCCAATACGGGAAATCTACCTCCATTTGGAGGAGCAGAAGACAACCCGAAAAAGCTCATGTACGGATTGACCGCAGGAGCCGGGATTTCTAAGCTGTTTGGCAAAAGTACCCTTTCAGGCGAAGTGCGATTTGCTTATGATTTTACTAACCCGGAGAATCTAAAGCGCGTTTTTGAGATCAGATCCACCAATTTGGAATTTACCCTGGCCTATCTTTTTCAGATTAAAGAATTGAAAAAGAAGGATTAAAACAGTGGTTGTAAATAGTCTCCAGATGGCAGGTCATGGTCATTTTCAGCTCTGATACATTAGACTTCTGATTTATGATTTCAGCCTTCTCACTTTATAATTTAGATTTTTTCAAAAGGCTTGTCCTATATTTTGATTTTTCTCCGACTAACCGATGTAAATGAATCGACAGTCCCTTCAACAGCTACTTCATTCCCATCATCGGGAAGCTTTCCTTTGGGCAAGGCAATGTTGTGGCTTTGATTCTGAACTGGCCAAAGATGTGTTGCAGCAGACCTACCTCAAGATATTGGAAGGCAAAGCAAAATTGAATGAGGCTTCCAAGGCAAAAACCTGGCTCTTTTCGATCATCCGTTATACTGCTGTGGATGAACTGCGCAAGACAGGAAGGATGATTCCGATGGATGACTCCAAAGAACTGGCTGAAATCTCGGAGGAAGTGGATTACACCGATTATGAAGCCATTATAAAGCTGCTTCCAAGCATGCAGCAGCAGGTGATCCTGATGGTTTTCTATCATCAGATGACTATCGAGCAAAGTGCTGAAGTACTCCAAATCCATGTCGGAACTGCACGAACGCACTATGCCCGGGGCAAGAAAAAACTAAAAGAATTGATTTTAAAATCACAAACAGAAGCGAACCATGGAAAATGACGAGTTAATCAACAGCTTCTTTGAGGACATGCGGGCAAAAGACCAAAACCTGCAAATTCCGGAATTCCCAGAATTAAAAACCAGGAGAATCAACTGGCTGATTCCAATCGGAATCGCTGCAAGTTTCCTATTTGCAGGCTTCTTGTTTTTCGAGAAAGAAACGATTCCCAATGCTCCCGCAGAGGTAATTATCATCACTTTAGAAGAAGGTGAGAATCAACAGCAGGAATTTAAAATCCAAAACAGTACCTACCTGGACACTTGGGAGTCAAGTACTTCTTCCTTATTGACAGAATTTTAAATCAACTAGTATGAGATCAAGCGTGACGTATAACTCTCACACCGGGAAGATTAAAATCCACGCAAGATTCCCTATGACCACTTAAAAAAACACAAATGAAAAATCTATTGCTAATCATTTTCCTTTTCGCCTCAAGTTTCACTTTTGGCCAGGATATTTTCCAGAAGAATCTCTATTCCTTTGATCGGATCATGGAGAATAGGGAAAAATTAGATCTTACCGAGGCACAGGCCACTAAAATCAAGAAGATCCATGCAGAAAATGCCGGAGAGTTCAGCACTTTAAAGTGGGATCTGGATGCTGCAACTTCACGCTTGAAAAGCATGTTGGAAGAATCCAAAATTGACCCTTCCCTAATCAATAAGCAGATGGATGAGGTGTTGCGATTGGAAAATCTGCTTAAGAAAAAACAACTGAATACGCTGGTGGCAATAAAAAATGAACTTTCAACCAATCAGCAGAAACTTCTGGAATACAGAAGCGCTACGGCAATATTTGGCAGCGGGACAAACCATGGCACACTAAGAGCCAGCCCCAAGGCAAGCAGTGTCAGAATCGGAACTCCTGCCCAAGGATTTGTTTCAAGTACTTCCTCCTCCGATCGTGTAATCTCCTGGGAGGGAGACCGGGTTGTAGTGGGTAGAAATGCCCTTAGCCCATCAGTCAAAATGGAGGTACAAAATGGAGATCCTGCACTTGCTCCTCTCTACATTCTTAAGACTCCGGATGGGCAAAAGGAATTATCGAGCTTCGAGGATATTAAACCTGAGGATATCGAAAGCATCAGTGTTCTTAAGGATAAAAGTGCCACCTCAAAATATGGCGAAAAGGGTAAAAACGGGGTGATCATTATTACACTCAAAAAGAATTTAAAAGAGGAGGCTCCAAATAAATGATTATGGTTTAAATCAAAAAATAGGAAGTCCAGATGGGCTTCCTTTTTTTGTTAAATCAAGATTCAAGAATTCTTGAAAAGAATCTTATTTACTTCGTCGAAATTCCTTCCAAGCTTTCCAGCTGTGGTAAAAAATCAGCCAAATCCCTGCTGCTATAACCAAGAGTGAAAATAAAACCAAAAGTAGGTAAGCAAAACTTTCGAAATACTCCATGATTGTTAACCCGTTAATATTTGACCTTAATTAATCTAATTTTTAATCTAAAACCTAAATTGCTTTGGATCAGTCCAAAAACCGCCAGCTTGCAGCGTGATCTTTCCTTAACGGTTTTCCGATGACTTTAGCCCTCAGGATTTCGATTGGCATGGTATTCTGCTGAAGGATCAAATCATGAAACTCTTTCTCCCCCATTTTACCGGAATCGACCATCTCCGCTCTCAGCGAATAAATCTGTAAGGCTCCGATCATATATGCGATCTGATAAAGCGGTCCATAGCTGCCCTCAAATGAGCGACGCACTTCCGCTTCAGCATTGGCGCGCTCATGTCCGACCTTATCCACCAGCAGGTCAATACATTCCTGTGGTGTCATAATTCCCAGATGGTAACTGAGTGAAAAAATGATTCGCGCGCAGCGATGCATTCGCCAGAAAAGCATGCCTACTTTGTCTTTGGCATCCCTCGGAAATCCCTTGTCCCAGAGGATAAACTCCCAATAAAGCGCCCAGCCTTCTGTCCAGAATGGAGTTCTAAATAATCTCCGTTGGGTCATGTAGCGCTGATTCATGAACTGCTGCAGGTGATGTCCGGGAATCAATTCATGCTGCACAGTTGCTCTTGAAAAATGTGGATTATTCCCACGCATCGACATCATTTTGTCTTCAAAGCTCATCTCGGAAGTAGGATAGGCAATCTGTATTACCTCTCCTCCCAGGAAAAAAGGACTTACGCGCTGTCGCTCAGCAGAAATCATAATTGTTCGCCAGGTTTCTTTGGCTAGCGGAGGTACTGTAACCAACTCGTTTGATTCCACATATTCAGTGGCTTCTTCAGCCAAGCGGATCACTTCGGCTGGCCATTCCCCTAAGGGCAAGTAAGTTTCCTTGACCATTTCCAAAGCTGCTTTCCAATCGTTGCCAAAACCCAACTCATTCGATGCTTTCAGCATTTCCTTCTCGCACCAGGCAAACTGCTTTTCGGCCTCTTTGATCAATTCTTCAGGTGAATAGGCGATCATTTCAAAAGCCAATTGTTTTTCCAGAGCTTCTCTTCCGATCGGCCGACCGATGATCCCACTTCCATCGTCTTTTACCGAATTGGTGTAGTGCTCCCGCAAAGCCTTGGCATAAGCTTTCATAGCCGAATCCAGTCTCTTCCAGGTGGTGGGCATCCACCAGGTGAATTCCGGGTCGTAATCATAGTAATAAGCATATGCTTCCGCGGTAGCGCGATTCAAAGATTCTACTGCCTGCGCTGCCAGATCTGCCTTCTGCCAGCTGGTGTATTTCGGTTGGCTAGGAAGTGATTTCAATTGCTGATCCAGTTGATCGGCTACCTGATTCCAGGTCGATGCCAGTTTCTGTGCATCGGGTTTCTTGGCTCTTCGTCTTCCAGTTACAAATTCTTCCAGTTCGGCCGCAAAAGCCAAAACCGGGGAAATCTCCATAAAAGCGCTCCGGTCTAAATCCAGTTCCGCCAATTCTTTTTCCAGATAATTCCGAAAAAGCACATAATCGATTTTGCCGTCTTCAGAAATGGAATCGTAATTATAGGCTGCCAGAGAATTCAAATAATCCTGATTGAAATTCTGCATCCTCTCAAAATATTCAGATGTAAGTGGATTTGAATAAAATCGCCTTAAAGCTCCGTAGTCTGCCTGATAAGCAGTAATGAGCTGTGCAAGCTCAGTAGCTTGGGCTAAGAAACCGGTAAAAGCAAATAGAATGACAAGAAGCGTTTTTTTCATGATTGGGCTTGCAAGGTGAATTGATGCTCCAAAATACTAATAAATCAAATAGCTGGATTAAACTCTTTAATGGGAAAACTGTAGACAAATCAGGGTGCTATAGTGACTTTCCCGGAAGGACAGACAACTGAAGCAGAATAATGCGTTGAATTGAATTGTACTTGGGTGTGTATAGTCATCTCATCAAGAGCGGTCGTCTTGATTGCGATTTTCCGAATTAAAGCGTATCGGCTTAAGGTTTTACCTGACTCGAACCAGTAGGAAATCCATCTACTCTATAAGATGAATTTAACTGAAGATTTACATCAAAAGAGGCAGGTGAAATTTACTCTTAAAATATACTTATAAACTAATTGTTATATTTAATTTATAATTAAAACATTATTTTAACCAGAAACTGTTGTTTATATACAGTATTTTCAAAAATATATTAGAGTAAATTCTATGAATATTTCAAGATTAAAAATAAATCAATTATTTTCTATGCTATTGAAATCATCAAATTGAGCTAAGATGCAAAATAGCATATCAAAAATACATTAATATTTTTCAATCGCCTCAAATATTATAACTAATGATTAAAATAATTTTTTTCTCTTAAAAGTAGATATAATGTCATTTATATCGTTTTCTATGCTGTTCATACTATTTTATGCACAGTTTGTTTCGTTTCAAACACGGTTATATCAAAGATTATATAAGAATAGTATAATTAATAACAACAAAATCGATTACACTGCAAATTGATTCATGAGGAAACATAATTCCTTGACAGTCAAACATTTTTTAACATACATTTGGGCTGTGCATTCTTAAAGAATATAGTTTTTATAATCTAATCGAATGCTTTTGATAACCCTGTTAAAACAAAAACTATGAAGACCAATTTCAAAATTATTCCAGCAATCGTTCTGCTAGTAGCAGGGCTTTCGTTTAGCGCAACTGCACAAAGTGGCGATCCAGTGGAAGAAACAGCAACTGCTACCGCAACTATCATTACCCCGCTGACGCTGACTAACGCTGCTGACATGAACTTCGGAAACATCACTGCCACAGCAGCCGGAGGTACAGTGGAACTTGCTCCAGCAGGAACAAGAACTGCTACCGGAGTACAATTACCTAATACCTCAGGAACTGTTGCAGCAGCCTCTTTCAATGTTGCGGGAGAAGCCAGCTATGCTTACACGGTTAATTTGCCAACTACCCACACGCTTACTGAAACAATAGGAAGTGTTGCAACAATGACCTTAGGGACATTTACTAGCAGCTTGGCAGGCAATTCTGGTACCCTAGACGGTACTGGAATAGATTCATTTACAGTTGGTTCTACCTTGACTGTAAATGCAAACCAGGCAAGCGGTACTTATACCAATGCATCAGGTTTCACGGTATCTGTGGTGTATAACTAATCATCATTAAATTCTACTTGAATGTACCCCGAGATATTCTCGGGGTACTTTTATTATAAGTATATGAACGTAAATATGAAGTGTGCAGCTTGGTGGTTTGGAATTCTGATTCTATTGACGGATATGAATCAGACCTATGCTCAAGGCGATTTGATGATTTATCCGAGACGTCTGGTATTTGGATCGAATCAAAGATCAATGGACGTCACTCTCGCCAACTCCGGAGCTGATTCTTCTTCTTATGCCTTGTCTTGGAAAAATTACCAAATGACCCAGTCAGGTCAGTTTTTAGAGATTGCCGAACCAGATTCAGGACAGTTATTCGCTGAACCATTGCTTCGGTTTTATCCAAGAGAAGTCACCCTTGCTCCTGGAGAATCTCAAAAGGTAAGAGTACAACGGATGAATAACCGACCCCTGCCGGATGGAGAATACCGTAGTCACTTAGAATTTAGATCAAGTAAACCGGTTAAATCCTTGGAATCAGTAACCGCAGATGAACAGGAAGGAATTCAGACCAAACTCAACATGCATTTGGCAATCACTATTCCTGTGATCATGGAAATCGGAGACATCAACTCTCAGGTCACACTTGAAAATGGTGAATTGGTTATTTCAAAAGATAACAGTTCATATCTTCAGTTTGAAATCATACGAAGTGGCAATAAATCAACTTTCGGAGATTTTATCCTCTTTCATAAAGGCAATAATGGTAAACTCACTCAAGTGGGACTTGTAAAAGGTGTCGCTGTTTATACTCCAGTTGAAAGTAGAAACTACTCAATTGCTCTGGATATCCCGGATGAAAGAATGCTTGATTCAGGCTCACTCCTTCTCGAGTATGTTTCCCAAAAAAGACGGCCGGAAGTAATGGCTAGTTTGGAGATCCCACTCCATTAATTTCAAAAAAATCAAAAAATAACCTTGAGGCAATTAAAGAAAATAATATGGACATACCTCCCAAAAGGAATTCTTCCCTTATGGCAATGTCTTGTCTTTATTTTCGCAATTGCTTTCCCCATAGTTTCTGGCGCTCAGATCCAGGTTTATCAAGAAAGCCCTCTAAGTTTTGGGTCGATGATTCTGGCCGAGACAAGCGGGACAGTTACCATTAATCCGGAGGGAGACCGAACTGCGACTGGGAATATTATCTTACTAAACACCTCGGAGGTCAATCCTCTGATAATAAGCGTGGAAGCACCATACGGATCTAATATTCAGATTCAATTTGGTACAGAAGCACCACTCTATGGTTCAAATGGAGGTCAGCTTGGACTCACCTTGAATACCTCAAACCCTGTTTCTCCCTTCACCAATTTGGCTACCCCGCCTCAAAGGACGACAGTCTATATTGGCGGCACCCTCTCACTAGGCACCAGATCTACAACTCCAGCGGGAGTTTATTCGGGATCAGTAACACTGGTTTTCATTCAGGAATAATCAACTACAGTAATTCATGAGAAACCAAGACAGGTCAAACATGTGTAGGTTTCTTCAAAAACCCAAGCTTGGGATTCTGGCTCTGGGGTATATTCTGTTTTTCCATTTGATCTCTCATTCTGCTTTTTCTGAACCCACAGAATTTGATCCGGTATTGATTTCCGTTAGAGTACCCAAACTTGGAACTGGTGAAATCCCGGGACTGATCGAGAAACAAACACTTTATTTGTCCATCAGTGACCTTTTCGAGTTTTTAAAAATAAAATCTATCCGTGTATCTGATGAGATAATTGAGGGGCACCTCCTGGATCAAAATGATGGGTACCAAATCAATTTATCCGATAAAAGTATAACCTATAAAGACAGTACCCATCTACTTCCATCAAAAGCATTGCAGGAAATGGACGGATTGATCTTCCTGAACTCCCAATTTTTTGGTGAAATTTTTGGCCTGTATAGTGAGTTTGATTACAGAAGTCTGGCTGTAAAACTCCAACCAGAGGTAGAGCTTCCCATCTACAAGCAAATCCGAAGGGACCAGATCCGAAATAATATGGGTGGAAGTCGAGTGGAAAACGCAGACACGGTATTTCGGCCTAAGTATTCAATGATCAAATTAGGTGGTTTCGACTGGGACTTATCCGTAAATAAATTGGTTGGATTGGTTCAAAAGGAAGAAGGTCAGTCTAATAATATATCAGTTCCGTCCAGAGGAGCATTGAATTTAGGAGGGGAACTTGCTTACGGGGATTTTGAAGCCAGAATCAGCTGGTTTGGAAGTCCCAAACTCGATTACAGAAATGTCAATTTTAGGTGGAAAAAAGTCCTGACTACTCAAAATATCCTGAGACAGATTACAGTGGGCAGAATTAATGGCGCCTCCTTTTCTTCGATCTTTCAGCCAATCACGGGCGTCAGCCTAACCAATGCTCCACCTGTTGCCAGAAAAGCTTTTGGTTTTCATACTATTCGGGATTTTACACAACCTTTTTGGATTGTGGAACTTTATCTCAACAGTGAACTGGTTGACTTTGTCAAAACTGACGAAAACGGACTTTATCTATTTGAATTCCCCCTCAATTATGGGGCAAATAAAGTCCAGCTGAAATTTTATGGCCCCAGCGGGGAAGAAGAGACTCGGGAAGAAGTCTTATTTGTACCCTTTATTTTACTCCCCAAAAATGAATTGATTTACCAAATCAATGCTGGAGTGGTTCATGGATCAAAATTTGAGCAAATTGTCAATGCCCAGTTGGATTATGGACTAACCAAATCCACTACGCTAGGAGTTGGTTTAGAGTATTTTTCAGGGTTAGGAGACCGTCTTTTGATTCCCAGACTTACATCTTCCAATCAGTTGGGTAAAAATATGATGCTTTCCACGGAATGGATGCCCGGACTCAAAGCTTCAGGAGTTTGGAATGCCCGGACGAATGGAGGGATGGTATTTGATCTTAGTTTTGAAAATCTAAAGGAAGGGCAAAAAGCCTTTCCAACATTAAACTACCTGAGTCTCTCGAGATTCTCGGCAATGATTCCCTTTAAAACAAAAAGAAAACCTTATACCTCAAGAATCAACCTTACGGAATTTGTCTACCCGAGCTCAAGAATCCAAACCCTTCAATGGTCGATAAATGGAGATCTTTTTGGCGCATTTTCTAATTTTTCCACCTACGCTTCCAGATTTAATAAAGAGATCTTTCTGACCACCACGCTACAACAAACCTACAGACTTCCATCCGATTGGCGTTTGAATGGAAGAATTCAGGTCAATTATCAACGGATGGATTTTAGCAACCTGATGATCGGATTAGAAAAGGTTTTATCAAGAAATCTGCGGATCAATTCTTTTTATCAGGCTGACTTCAGTTTTCAAAATCCCCTTGTAGGGTTAAGTCTTAAATTTGATTTAGGAGTCCTTCAGGGAGCCACCAACGCAAGGATCCAAGGAGACCAGCTACTTATCAATCAATCCTTGATGGGTTCAGTATCGCACGATCAAGTGAGCCGGAATCTAAATTTTTCCAGTAGATCTGAATTGGGTAGATCTACCCTAATCATCCTTCCTTTTCTGGATATCAATAACAACGACGTAAAAGACAAAGATGAGCCTTATGAATTTGATTTGGCAGTAAAAGTAAAGGGAGCTACTGCCTCAAAGGATCCCAATTCTAGAGTAACCCGTATCAAAAACTTAATTCCCTACGAAGATTATCTTATTGAATTGGAGGAAAATTCTCTTCCTGACATTACTTGGAGGCTTGATTACAAAAAAATCCAATTGAATATAAAGCCAGGAAACTCCAACAAATTGCTGGTTCCCATCAAAGTAGTAAATGAAATTGAAGGCAAAGTATTGCTGGATAATGAAGTGAAGGGTGGAATAAAAATTCAGTTTTTCAATGATCAGAATCAATTGATAAAAGAGGTCGTATCTCAGCAGGACGGCACATTTTACTATTCGGATTTAAAACCCGGTAAATACACCTTTAGACCCGACACCACCCAGCTAAATAAACTGGGCTTCAAGTGGATTCCAAAAGAATCCACAATTCATTTTGACCAAGATAGCCAAGGCGAGTTTAGTTCCGGTTGGATCATCGAGTTAACCAATAGGGAAAATCAAGAATCTATTGAGGACAATGTTGAAATAAAATCGGAGGAATTCATCCCAGAGAAAATGCCAAAAAATGGTGAAAGACAAACTAATATTTTTAATTCCATTTCTGATCTGTGAAATTCAACTTTAAGCAATATCCCAATTCAAGCCATTATTAATTCAGAACCTGTGCAGTAGTACCTAGATAGATTGGTATAAATAATTCAAATCCGGACATCAAAATAATATTGAAAAGTACCTAAGTCATTTGGGTGAAATCCATGAAATATACTTTACTTTTTTAACCAGATTGCTTCATTTCTTCCAAGAAATGAAATTAGAATAAAATTCTGAACCTTGACATAAAGCGCTATTAGCCTAATTGTTATAATTTATTTTTCCAGACTATTTATTATCTTCAAAAATTCTCCTAGATCCGATAATTCAAAAAGCAGGATTTATAAGAGCCATGCCATCAATTTTTCCTAACCAACCAACAAATGGAGCTAATAATCAAAAACCTTTCAAAGACTTATGCTAATGGTGTACAAGCTTTAAATGACATTTCTTTGACTATTCCTCAGGGAATGTTTGGCCTACTAGGCCCAAATGGAGCCGGAAAATCCACACTGATGCGCACCATCGCTACGCTACAGGATCCCGACTCGGGGAGTATTTTTTTGGACGAGATCAATGTCGTCTGCGACAAACAAAGTGTGCGCGAGCGGCTAGGTTATCTGCCACAGGATTTTGGTCTTTATCCCAGAATCAATGCAGAGGTCATGCTGGATCATATCGCACAGATGAAAGCAATTGGAAATAGATCTGAGCGGAAATCGCTGGTGGAGAGTCTCCTACACAAAGTTAATCTCTACTCCCACCGCAAGAAAGGACTGGGTACCTATTCTGGTGGAATGCGTCAACGGTTTGGGATTGCGCAGGCCCTGGTAGGCAGCCCATCTTTGATCATAGTGGACGAACCCACTGCAGGGCTGGATCCTTCGGAGCGAAACAGATTTTATAACCTGCTCTCCGAAATCGGGGAAAATACCGTCGTGATCCTATCCACCCATATCGTGGAAGATGTCAATACACTTTGTTCCAATATGGCGATCATCTGCCAGGGGGAATTGCTAATGGAGGGCAAACCTGCCGCAGCTATCGCCTCCATTCAAGGCAAAATCTATAAGAAATCAATTGATAAGAGTGAACTGGATGAATACAAAAAGAGCCATCAAGTCATTTCAACCAAGTTATTGGAGGGTAAACTCAGTCTGAGAGTAGAAAGTGACACCGATCCTGGAGCAGGATTTGAGCCGGTCCCGGCAGATTTGGAGGATGTCTATTTCAGTCATATCTCGAAGAAAGTAGATCCAATCACCATTTAATCCAATACCATGTTTAAGGATATTTTCATATTTGAACTGAAATATAGATTCAGTCGTCCGGCGACCTATATCTATTTTGGTATGTTGTTTTTGGTGGCGGCCCTATTGATCGGATTTGGGAATACCCCAGCTTCTGAAAAGGTCTATCACAATTCACCAATCGTAATTGCAAACCTGCAATTGCTGATTTCTCTTTTTGGAATACTGATTGCTTCGGCCGTCATGGGTGTGCCAATCTACCGGGATATCGAGCATGGTACTGGTACTTTTCTCTTTAGCTATCCGATTTCAAAATTTGCCTATTTCATGGGTAGATTTTGGGGCTCTTTCGTGACGCTGCTGTTCATATCGCTGGGAAGCATCTTTGGGATCTGGATAGGTTCATTGATCGGTCCGCTACTTGGTACGGATGCCATGCGCTATGGTCCCAATCTTTTCATGAATTACCTGCATCCCTGGCTGACCCTTACCGTACCAAACATGTGGCTGGCAGGAGCCCTTTTCTTTGCTCTGATTGTTTTTACCCGGAACATCAAGTCGATTTACTCCGGTGGAATAGTCGTATTTATCATCTACCTGCTCACCAATTTCCTGGCTCAGGATATTGAAAACAAGGATCTGGTGGAGATTCTGGATCCCTTTGGACTGAATACTTTTTCATTTCAGACCCGGTACCTGACCCCTTTCGAGCAGAATAATTTCATTCTTCCACTGGAAGGCAATTTGTTGATCAACCGTCTACTTTGGATTGGTGTGGGTCTATTCTTTTTCGCAGGGGCATATTTCAGATTCAGCTTCAGCTATTTTTTCCAGACTGTACAGAAGAAGACTAAAAAAGAACGGGAAGAACAGGCTATTCCGGTGATTCAATCTTTGGAGTCAAAGGCTGACTTCGGCGGAAATTACCACTGGAACAGCTTCAAGACAATGACGAAAATTGAGATTCAGAATATCCTGAAAGATGTTTATTTCCGCTCCATCCTTTTGGGTGGGATGATCTTTCTGATTTTGGATTTCTGGATCGGCAATACGCTTTACAGTGTTCCGAATTTTCCTTCCACCTCCTTTTTGATGGAATACAAAACCTTTGATTACAATCTCTTTGTATTTATCATCATTGTCTTTTTCACGGGAGAAACACTGCATCGGGATAGAGCATCGGGCTATTCAGTGATCAATGATACTTTTCCGGTAAAAGATGGGGCTGTGATTGCTTCCAAATTTTTCGGAATGGGATTTATCTGCCTCTTGCTGACCACCATTCCGATCCTGGTAGGCGTCATTATTCAGACACTCAAAGGATATTACAATTACGACTTCGGCGTGTACCTGGTGGACAGTTATTTGATCTCGCTTCCGGATTACCTGCAAATGGTCATGCTGGTCTTTGCAGTGCATTTATTGATCAATAATAAATTTGCCGGACATGCTGCTGCCATCGGAATCTGGCTGGTCATGATTGTGCTACGGGAATTTGCCAATTATAATTTCAACCTGTTTTTCTATTCCTACAAACCCGGGTATCGCTGGAGCGATATGAATGGATTGGGGCATTTTGGCGAGCCGCTATTTTGGTTTAATCTCTACTGGACTGCGATTGGGATTTTCCTGATTTTGTTTTTCAGCATTTTCTACACCCGGGGAACAGATAGTTCATTTCGGAGCAGGATCCAATCTGCCAAAGGAAGACTTGGTAAAAAATCTGTACTGACTTCCTATGCTTTCCTCTTGATAGGATTGGTTTCCGGAGGGTATATTTTCAAATCAGTAGTCTATGACAATGGATACCAGACTTCCAAAGAAGGGGAATTGCGTCAGGTAGCTTACGAGAAGCAACTCAAACAATACGAATTTCTCCCTCAGCCAAAAGTGACCAAGATCAACCTCAAAGCCGATCTCTTTCCTTTGGATAGGGATGCCTACTTCGAGGCAGAGGTTCAAATTGTCAATAAAACCAATGTGCCGATTGACTCGGTTCATTTCAATAGTTCGAGCCTGACCAATTTTGAAATTTTCTATCAGGGAGAGGAATTGTCCTATCGGTTCCCATTGCAATATGAGCCTAGGAAGTTTCAGATTTTTGGAAAAAAACCCGAGCGGGAATGGTATAAAATCACCGCCCTTCCACAAACTCTCATGCCGGGAGACACTTTGGATCTATTCATCAAAAGTGAGGTAATCAATAAGGGATTTCCGAATAGTGGATTTGGTCGGGAACTGGTTTACAATGGAAGCTTTATTGCGGGAGGGTTGCCGGAGATCGGATATGCCGCAAGCGGAGAATTGGACAGCGATGAAAAGCGTAAAGAATATGGATTACCAGAAAAGCCTGAGGATTTACCTCCACATGATGATTCCTATGGAAGAAATACTCTTTTATTCGCCGACGAGGCAGATTTGATTCAATTTGAGGCTACAGTTAGTACTATTCCGAGTCAGATCGCCATTGCGCCCGGCTATTTGCAAAAAGAGTGGGAAGAGGATGGCCGACGTTATTTCCACTACGTCCAGGACAGACCGATTCAGGCTTTTTTCTCAGTGCTTTCGGCAGAATACGAAGTATTAAGGGACAAAACCACACTTCCTTCCGGACAGGAGATCAACATCGAAATCTACTTCCAAAAGGGTCATGAATACAATCTGGATCGCTTTGTAAGTTCTTACAAAGATGGGCTCACCTATTTTTCCGAAACTTATGGTCCATTCCAGTTCCGACAGATGCGGATCTTGGAATTCCCACGCTACGCAGGGTTTGCCCAGTCTTTTCCAAACACAGTTCCGTTCGCAGAGAGTTTTGGTTGGGTGGCAGATTTTTCGGACCCCAACAGTTTTGATTATGTGTATTATGTGACTGCGCACGAGCTTGCCCATCAATGGTGGGGACATCAGATCACCCCAAATTATACGCGAGGCTCCAATCTGACTTCCGAGGCACTGGCTGAATTCTCTGCACTGATCCTTTCGGAGCGAAAA
Organism: uncultured Limnohabitans sp.; assembly: GCA_964521585.1. Lineage (GTDB taxonomy): Bacteria > Bacteroidota > Bacteroidia > Cytophagales > Cyclobacteriaceae > Algoriphagus. The sequence goes on along the minus strand of CAZFSC010000023.1, from coordinate 5,433 downwards.
TACGGCAAGGAAAATATGAAACGCTTCCTTAAGGATGAGTTGGACAGCTACCTGAGAGGTCGATCAAATGAGGGCAAAAGGGAAAATGTTTTTATCAATTGCAATCGACCCTATCAATGGTATAATAAAGGAAGTCTCATCTTGTATGGCCTTCGGGATTTGATTGGAGAGGAGGCTATCGATTCTGCCCTTTATAGTTTTAATCAGGAATTTGGACTTCGGGAAGCACCTCCTTTTCCCGGAAGTGTGGATCTTTACAGACACCTAGCTGCCAAAACTCCGGATAGTTTGATGTATTACCTCGAGGACACCTGGAATAAAATCACACTGTATGACAATAAAGCGCAAGAAGTTACTGCCAAAAAAATCTCAGAAGGAGAATATGAGGTAACATTTAAAGTCAATTCCCAAAAACTTTATGCAGATGGATCTGGCCGAGAGACCATGGCAGAATACGATGGTGATTACATAGATATCGGAATATTCGCTGCGGATGACAAAGATGAAAATGGAAAGGACCGGGTCAATCCTCTCCATCTGCAGAAGTACAAAGTCAAACCCGGAGAAACATCCTATACCATCCGGGTAAAAGGCGAACCTGCCAAAGTAGGAATAGACCCGCTGAATAAACTAATCGACAGACTTCCGGATGATAACACCATTTCTGTGGAAGTGGAATAATTGAATGATCCGCAACCGAAGTTTTCACTTCACCAGCTTGCTCAGAAAATGTATGGTAACCGGATAAAAACAAAAGCCAGCAACGACCGAGGTCGCTGCTGGCTTTAAATATTCTGCGGATTATAAAGAATTCGCAGAATTACTGGGCTGAGTAAAATATTATTTAAATCTTAAATTGTAAGACACAGCCACACCCAAGGTCTGGACATCTATGCTTGGATCTGCACGCAATACGTGGTTGTAAAAAGCAAAGACATTCCAGTCGTAATTGTGATAGCCGACTTGTGGTCTAAAATAAACTCCTCCTTCATTCTGATCGAAATCTGTAAAGAAGGTATATCCTACATCACTTCCGATGAAAAATCCGGTAGGCTGTGGATAATAGCGAAACATCAAACCCAATGGAATGGCACCAAATCCGTTAGTCGACCCATCCAATGAGGCATTGTCTTTATTGTAGTATTTGGTATAACCCAATACCCCACCTATTCCATAATTGTCAGTCCGCATAAACTGAGCCGCCAGCTCCACTCCAAAAGCAAGATTGGAGAAATCACTCAAGTCTCCAACCGGAACCCCTAAGTTCAGACCTAACTTTAACCAAGAATTACTTTTGCTTACCTGATCAAGATCCCGCGTTTGCTGCGCATCTACTGTGAAGGAAATCATCCCGATAAAAAGGATAATGAATACTTTTTTCATTTTGTTTTGATTAATTTTTAATAATCACTCAAATGCAGTACCCCAAAACCAAATTAAATTTTGGACGAAAAAATAAGCCTCTGTTTAAGCTTAGAAGCTGATATTCCTAAAAACTCGCCTATAAAGCAAAAATGATGAACTGAGGGGATATCCGTTTAATGGGGAAATAATTACTGAAACAGCTTAGAATTATTTCGCCCCAGTTCAAAGGAATAGTTCAGTTCACCAGCTTTAACAACTTTCAGAGTAAAGAGTAAAATCCAGGAATTCCCTCAAAAATTAGGGAATCGGGCACGATCAACCTTTCTTCAATACCTTTTTAAAGCAATAAATCATGACTGCCGTGACGGATAGCTGCACCAACAGCATGATGATTAAAGGTTCAGTATTCATATTCTTGCTGATTTTTTTCGCTTTTGATACGCTACAAACACTAAGGCACAAATACTTACAAATAGGAATAACAGGATAGCCCTCGCAGAATTTGCAAAGAATATTTCTCTGCTGATCAAATCCTTCTCTACTGGGTCCACTGCAGCAGCCAAACTTTGCTGAAGTCCTGTATTACTTAATTGCAAGATCAGGGAGCTGTTATCAAGAGGCCAGCCCTCTCCTGCGGAAAGCTGGGCAAAAGCATCGACCCAGTTGTTGGCTTCCGGAGTAAAGAGTGCGCCCAAAAACACACTGATTAATAGCAATGGCGTCACAAATTTGATGACCCACTTGAAGAATTGCGGAATGACAATATCTGCCCCTTCATTGATTTCTTTCCACCCTTTGTTGATTCCAAAAACCCAGGCAAAGAGAATTGTCTCTGCTAATGCAAATATCACCAGAGAGACCGTACCTGCCCAGTAATCATACTGATCAAAAAATCCATATTGATAGAAAAACACACATGGCAGTCCAAGCAGCAAGGTCAGCGTACCGAATGAAACGGCTCCTTTGATCTTACCCCATCCAAATTCATCCCGCATAAATCCCATCCACGGAGTACCCATAGCTAAGGAGGAGGTGATCCCTGCAAAAAACAGCAATCCAAACCAGAATACCCCTGCAATGGCTGCGGCAATCTCTCCCCACTGTCCGAAGAGAAATGGCATTGACTGAAAAGCCACTCCGAAACTGATATTGTCTTTTACCCAATCCAGTCCAAAATAACCGGCTGCAATCGGAATCACGATTAAGCTTCCCAAAACAACCTCCACAAATTCATTGGTAAATCCGGCTGTAGCAGCATTTAAAGCAATGTCATCTTTACTGTCGATGTAGGCGGCATAGCAATGAATCGTACCCATCCCCACTGAGAGAGTAAAGAAGATCTGTCCAGCCGCAGCCAGCCATATCCCCGGCTTCAGCAAGGAACTGTAATCCGGCGTCCAGAGGTAATTAAGCCCGTCCCAGGCATTGGCCAGAGGAAACTGATCGGAGGCCATGCTTGTACCAAGGGTCAATCCTCGAATTGCGAGAAAAATCCCAAAAAGAAGCAAAAGAGGCATCATAATTTTGGCAACCTGCTCTATCCCTGCCAGACCTTTACTTAAGATATATGTATTGATAATAATACAAACCACAAAAAACAGAACCGCCTCATTTGGAATACCCATAAAGGAAGTATCCATCAAGGTATAACTGCTGAAATATTGCGCTACTTCGGATTGGGAGAGACCGATGAAGGTCCCTTTGATACTATGAAATGCGTAGGAAAGCGTCCAGGATTCAATGTAGCAATAGTACGCTGCCACAGCGATGTTGGTAAAGATCCCGAACACCCCAAGATACTTCCAGAGAGAGCCTTTGCCCATACTGTCGAGAATGAAAGGCGTAGAATGGTGTCCTTTTCGACCTCCAAAACGACCCATGGACCATTCGATCCAAAGTAAGGGAATTCCCATTAACACAAAGCAAACCAAGTAGGGAATGATAAAAGTGCCTCCCCCGTTTTGAACAGCCTGAATCGGAAATCGAAGAAAATTACCAAGACCTACAGAGTTCCCTGCCATTGCCAGGATAAGTCCCAAACGACTTCCCCATGCCTCATTTTTTGTTGACATACTGTGCTTCGCTGCTGAAATTTCGCGTGAATGTATTCTAAAAAATGACCCTAAATACTATCCGCTTCAGATTTATTTTTTTTCTAATTCAAACTTTGAAAATAAGCATCCAAAATGTACTTGTCCGGAACTCAATCCCGGATATATCAGCTCAGAATTTTTATAGAAAAATGCTTTCTCCTCGTCCCATTTTGAATGTTTTACTTATAAACTTCCTTTGGCAAGGGAGCCTTTAGACCATCAATGGAATTTCTCGATAATCTCAAAATACAGTTTATAAATCTTTTCTTTAAATTGCTCTGAGCTCATCAAAATACTTCGGAAATGTAGTCAAGCTATAGGTGATATTTAGGATCTTTTTCAACCCATATAAATTCTCCCAGCCTTGAACTAAAAAGGCTTTCTAAAATCAAATCATTCACACATCAAATCAAGCATGACTGGGAAGTCACACAATGGAATGACTTTGTACCATGCGAGATTCAATGAGACAGGTCAAAAACAAATAATGAACATATGAAAAAAATTTTCCTTGGCCTACTTCTGGTACTCATCCTGATCCTCGTAATCATACTTTTTAATACATTCAGATTCAGCTCCAAGCAAATTGATGTCGAACCTTTGGAGGAAATAACCATTTCGGATGAAGTGTTCCAAAATCTATCCAAGGCAGTGCAATTTCAGACCATTTCTTTTAGCGAGGACGCAATACCGGATTCTGCCGCATTCTTCGGTTTCCATCGCTTTTTGGAAGATGCCTTCCCACTGACCCACGCGAATCTTACTTTAGAAAAAATCAATACTTACAGCTTGCTCTACAAATGGGAGGGCTCGGATCTTTCCAAAAAACCCATTATCCTGATGTCTCATCAAGATGTCGTTCCAGTAGATCAGCCCACTTTGGCAGATTGGGAAGCTGGCCCATTTGAGGGGAAAATCACCAATACTCATATTATCGGCAGAGGAACGATGGATGATAAAGGAACCTTGATCGGGGTGCTGGAGGCAGTAGAAAAATTGCTTTCGGAAAATTACGTTCCAGGTCGCACCATCTATATCGCTTCAGGTCATGACGAAGAAGTCGGCGGTGGACAAGGAGCTGCCAAAATCGCAGAGCATCTTGCTGTAAAAGGTGTACAAGCTGAAATGACAATTGACGAAGGTGGCTTCTTTGCCGAAGGGCTGATTCCGGGAATCGACCAACCGGTGGCAATGGTAAATTTGGCAGAAAAAGGCTTTGCTTCCTTTCGACTGATCGTGGAAACTACAGGAGGTCACAGTTCACAACCCCCAAAAGAAAACACAATCGGTATCCTCGCTCAAGCCATTGTAGATCTTGAAAACAATCAACTGCCTTACAAGCTGGTGAAGCCTGTAGATTATCAGTTGGAATATTTGGGTCCCGAACTTCCATTTTTTAACAAGATCGCTTTTGCCAACCCTTGGCTTTTCAAAAAACCAATTCTTGAAGCTTTAAATGCACATACTACTACCGCGCCTACCATTATCGATGGAGGTGTTAAAAACAATGTAATTCCCACTGTCGCTGAGGCCACGATCAATTTCCGAATTCTTCCAGGAGAGACAATAGAAACAGTGCAAGCCCATATCGAAAATACGGTTTCAGATAAAGTTCACGTGGAGCCAGTGGGCTTTTTGACCAACCCCTCTCCTGTTTCTGATGTGGATTCCGAGGCGTATAGAACTCTGGAAAAAACGATCCGGGGAATGTACCCGGACGCGATTGTCGTCCCAGGCCTAATCGGCGGAGGTACGGACGCACGGTATTTCTATGGGATTTCTGATGATGTCTATCGTTTTTATCCGATTCGAATTGACCCGAGCACTATGACCCGATTTCATGGAATCGATGAGAAAATCAGCAAGGAGAATTACAAGGAAATCATCCAATTCGCTTATAATTTGATCAAGGAGTTCGAGTAAGAAAGCTGAGTAAACTGATATAAAAAGTCGAATCGATGGATCTTTTTATTTC
>CAZFSC010000022.1:0-33228 GCA_964521585.1 uncultured Limnohabitans sp. | reverse complement strand
GCGAAAACCGGCGATTTGGTCAGTAAGTCTGAGCTTCCTTCCTTTGACTTCCCTGCGGGAAAAGCCTATGCCTATTTAGTTGACTGGTCGGATTATTATGCTCCCAAATTACTCTTTGAACTGCAAAAAGCCGGAGTGCATGTGGAGCAAGTTAGTGGCACATTTACAGCAGAAACCCATGCAGGAGTCCGAAATTTCCCTATCGGTACGCTGATGATACCGATGGGATTTCAGAAAATCAATACCGAAAAAGTAAGTGAAATCCTTCAGAAAGCTGCTTCACAAACCCACCAACAGGTTTTTGCGGTACAGACAGGATTAAATCTAAAAGGGATTGATCTGGGTTCGAATGCTGTGAATGCGATCACAGTGCCGAAAGCTTTGATGGTGGTCGGTTCGGGTGTATCCTCCTACGAAGCCGGCGAGATTTGGTATCTCTTGGACAGTCAGTTGGGAATGCCGATCACCAAAGTCAACTCTGACCAAATGAGCCGGATTAATCTTTTCGAATACACTACCCTGATCCTCCCTTCAGGCAATTACGGGGATTGGTCAGATCGTACCATAGCGCATCTGAAAGATTGGGCAAATCGCGGAGGTACAATCATTTCCATGAAGAGTGCCAGCCTCTGGCTGAATCGAATCGAACTTACGGCAGAGTTGCCGGTGAAATTGGAAAATGAACCAAAGGATCCAAATTACATTCCTTTTGGACATAGAAGAGATTTTGAGGGTGCCAAAGAAGTTGGTGGAAGTATGTATCTGGCAAAGCTGGATTTGACTCATCCCATCACTTATGGGTATCAGCGGGAGACGCTACCTGTCTACCGAAATAGCAACATATTTATCGTACCCAGCAAAGACAAGTATTTGACTCCGATCCGATACACTACTGATCCTTATATTGGAGGATATATCTCTGACTCGAACTTAGAAAAGCTTAAGAAGAGTGCGAGTGTAGTCATATCTAAAACCGGTCAGGGCCGTGTGATTCATTTCTTCGACAGCCCGAATTTCAGAGGCACCTGGTTTGGAACCAATAAGTTGTTTCTGAATGCCCTGTTTTTCGGGGACAAGATGGATTGATTTTATTCAAATTGATGACAGGGGTGAATCGAAATCTCATCCGCCCCTGTCGTTTTTGATCATTAACTTTCTTATCCAAAATCAATGTCTTACAAAAATTTCACCTTAATCAGCCTAAGTATCTTTTTCTTTTCCTGTGAAAAAGAAGATAACAATGTACTCTCCCTAGTGGAAAGTGCGGATTTGGAAAATGCTGTGATTTATTATGAAGGTTATGACAAGGGAGGAAATACCTCCATAGCTTTTGATGCTAGCAGCAGCTTCAAATGGTCTGGAGAGTCAGTCGCTAAGTCGGGTGGTTTCGGATATTTTCTTTTAGATGGGACGGAAGTTCCTTATATCAAAAGAGATCGGGATTTGGGTCAGACATTTACCTATACGGGTGAAAAGGAAATTCCTTGGACTGGCCTTACTTTGAAGCTAGGCTATGGTGATAATGTGATTCGAAGAAGTACCTATGGCCAAGCTATAGCAATTCAGCTATTCGAAGTAATAGGAACTCCAGTTTTGAATGAAAATGGAACGACCGGAGAAATGACTCCGCTTCACGGATATCCTCACGATCCAGCTTCTGGAGAAATGGAAACCCGAAGAGACGATTATTGGGAAGGTGAAACCTATAAATCAATTGCTTTGATCCGAGGCTTTAATTTTCCGTCCAAAGCTGATTTCGGGTTTACTGAAAAAGAGGAAATCGATCCCGATAACGAAAAACTAAAAGGTAGATTGATTCATTTCGCTTTTTCGGCAAAAGATCAAACCTCATTAGAACCTGGAAAAACCTATGCTTTTTTGATCATGCTGGAAGAAATGGGCGATGATTATGGATTTACACTAGCCAACAATTTTGATGGAAGTTATCCAGGTGGTCATGGAATTAGAAGAGATGGCAGGGGAATTTTCCCGCCTCCGGCAGCTGATCCAATGAAGCCCTTCGAAGATCCTTCAAATCAAATAGCTATGCAATCTGCCCATTTCCCCCTAAACCTACAGGAGCGGATGAAAATCTCACCGGGAACCAATGGCTATCCTGACGTGGATACTTGGAGAGATTTTTATTTTGTGATTCATTCGGAAAGAAACAAATAAGGCAAATCTACTTCTCGTAAGTCAGCGTGATTTTACCTGCGATATTTCCTAACGGACTTTCCATTTTCACCTCATTGGAAGTGATTAATTGCGACTCATCCAAAGCCACAATACTATAGATCTCTTCATTCCCACTTTCATCTGTCATGTGGAGATTACCATCTTTTACTTTCCAGGTTCCTTTTCCATTGATGACATCATTGGGCGAGGTAATGATATAAGTCCCTGTCTCTTCCAAAATCATTTTTCCTTCCATGTGAAGTCCTTTTCCCCCTTCAACCAAAGCAGACAGGTTGGGTCCTTCTGTTTGATCAAACTTGAAATCGGTACCGGTCCAAGTGCCTACCAGCAATTCTTTCTCACTTTTTCCACAGGAAAAGGCAAAAACTGCAAGGGTAAAAAGAATCAAAATTGAGGACCGCTTCTTCGAAACCTGATTATTCATAAAATTAAAGTTTGGATTGAGCGAACAAGATAAATAAAAAACTCCCGTGTTCGACGGGAGTTTGAGCAAACCAAAAGTGTAAATTCTTTCAGAGTTTGAATTTTACTGGAAGAGTCATCCGGGTAACCACAGCCTCTTCTTTGATTTTTCCGGGAATCCAGTCGTCCATGCCCTGGATTATTCGTAAAGACTCTTCATCACAGCCCGCGCCAATTCCTCTCAATATTTCAACATCGGAAATCGAACCATCCTTCTGCACCAAAAATGTAGCAACCACTGTACCTTCAACTTTCTTGGTCTTAGCCAACTCCGGATATTTCAGATTATTTAAAAAATAGGCATACAGCGCCTCCATTCCTCCTACCGGCATCGGCTTTTGATCTACTTCTGTAATGACTTTTGCCTCCTTCATTGGATCTTGAGCCTTAGTTTCTTGAACAAATCCAAGCGTACAGACAAATAAGGCCAGCATCGCTATCATTATTCCTTTTTGATTTCGATTATACAATTTCATGAGAATTGATTTTTTTAGTGATTTGAAAACTTGATTTGAAAACCCAAAGAAGAAAGAAAGATGTTCAGTCACTTTTGAGTTTTAATTTATACCTGATTAATCTTATTTGTTAAGCGGAATCTCTTTTGTAGCCGATGAATTTTTTAGGCTTTTTACTTTGAATTCGAATCATTACCCAACTTGAATCGGATCGGAAGTCTCATTCGCGTATTCACCACTCTGTCCCTTTGCTTTCCAGGCTCCCAGTTTGGTGCATTCTCCACCACTCTAAGGGCTTCTTCATCAGCTCCACCGCCAATACCTCGTAGGATTTCAACATTTGAAATCGAACCATCAGAATTTACTGTGAATACAACTATTACGGTACCCTCTATACCCAATTCCTTAGCCTGAGTTGGATATTTTAAATTGGTTGCCAGGTAATTGTTCCATGCACTCATCCCTCCCTGTGGCATCGGTTGTGTCTCCACTACATCAAAGATTTCCTGGCCATCCTTGCCAACTGCACGCATTTTTGCATTGATACTTGATGGCCCAATGTTTGGCACTTCTTTCACTCCCATCTGAGTCGGTCCTTCGATTTCTTCCTCTGGTGTCATTTCGCAGGAAAACACAAAAAAGAGCAGAGCAATTACCGGCAGGGCAAATAGAAATCTACTTTTCTCCCGGTTGTCGGATTTTGGTTTAGTCATCATCATGATTCGTTTTTTGGTTTGAAATTGATTGAAGTTGTTCATAAACTGCCAGCCTCTTCCTCTAGTAATCATCTGAAGTAAAAGCCCGGAATATTCTTTTCTGGAAAAGGTGGAAGTAACTCCCTGATCCGCCTGATATTCATGGATTTCGCGAATAGCCCTTTCAAAACCATAGATCAAAGGATTGAACCAAAAGATGATTTTGGCAAACTGAATTAATAATAAATCCCAGCTGTGTTTCAATCTGATGTGCATGGATTCATGCAGGATGATCTGTCGCTGATCTGGACGCTCCGGGTCAAAGTCTGGAAGAAGAATGTATTCGAAAAATGAAGCCGGGATAAATTTGGGATGAATCGCAATCCAGTGATTATGATATTTGACCAGCTGGGCTTTGCCCAAAAGGCGTTGTGACACAAAATACCCAAGAAGTAAATGCGCAAACATCGCTATAGCTCCCGCCGCATAAATCCAGGTGACGATCTCAAAGAATGAGATAGTATCAGGTTCTCCTTCAATTCCCTGACCTACTATGAATTCGGGAAGAATAAACTCTTTCAGACCTACTGAACTTGCCTTGACCATTTCAAATGAGAGCAAAGGGAAAAGTCCTGAAATCAATAGCATACTCAGCAGAATAGCCCGATTTAAAGTGAAAAAGGTTAAATCACTCAGAACATATTTATAAAATACAAGGCAAATCGTCAGACATATGCTGGCTTCGATGAGGTAAATAATAAGTGAGTTCATTTGTCTTCCGGTTGATCCATATCATCAATTAACTTTTGTAGTTCTTCAATCTCCTTGTCGGAGATTTTCTTTTCTTTCACCATAAAGGAAAGAAAATTACCTACTGAGCCCTGAAAATAATTTTTCACCAGGCTGTTTACGCTTTTCCGACTGTACTCCTCCTGAGAGATAATCGGTGAAAAAAGGTTTGTAGGACCATAAGACCGGCGACGTACATATCCCTTTTTTTCAAGTGATTTGACAGTTGAGGCCAGCGTGGTATAAGGTGGCTGAGGTTCGGGCATTGCTTCAAGAATATCCCGAACAAGAGTCTCTCCTTGGGACCAAATGATCCGCATAACCCGCTCTTCATTTTGTGTTAATTCTTCCATGGAAACTAAGGTAAAAAGATTGAATTAATATTCCTACGAATTTTTCGTAATTCTACGAAAATAAAGTAATTTATAAAAAAACAGATTTGAAAATGAATTTAAATCTAGTGAAAGGAAGGCTTTAAGCTTAATTAAAAAAGAATACGATCCTGGACTTCTATTTACCCCAATATAGCTGGGATGAGCATGCTTAAGTTCTGAATCAGCTAAAAATGAAATGAAGAAGTGGCATTTTAAGAGTTTACTTTGATGAACTTTGGAACCATATTTTACTCTCGAATAACGACAAACTCCGTCAGCACAGGGGCAACCAGGAAATACCCCAAAACCTGAGTCTCTCCTTTGACAACTTTAATATTTGATTCTGGATTTTGAGGCGGAGGGCTAAACAGGCCTCCGTCAGAAAACAGTAAACCAACCAATTGATTCAGGTAATTATATGGCTCCACTGTCATTCGGTAGAGAATCAGCCTTACCCGATCATTTGGCTTGAAAGCATATCCCAATTCCAAACCATTCTTGAAAAACTCCAAACCAAAAGTGTCATCAAAAAGTAAATAGTCCTCCGGATTGTTTTTTAGGGTGTCGTTTTCAATGATCTGGATTCGGTAGTAATTATTCTCTTCGAAAGGGATTTTACCATAGGCTTTCACGTAATATCCCTCTTCGCGAAATGGTCTTTTATTTTGAAATTGATAAGTGAGACTATCCAGTATAGGTGGCTCCAGCATCAGTCCTTGTGCATAAAATGAATTCTCCTTCCAGTTCACAAAGAGCTCATAACTTTCTCCGACTTTAGCGCGCACATTGCCTTTCGACGGTTTATAGGATCTGGTGGTGGAATTATATTGAAAAGGAAAAACCACTTCTGTCCCTTTTCTCCTGATCAGCACCTCTGCATTGGTGATTGGCTGAAAGTCACTGTTGTCCAGGTAATTTTTGGCCAAAGAAATCTTCACTTCATTCAGATTCGGGTTATTTGTCCAAATCGCTTCAATGACGGGAATCTCCCCTTCGATTTCAGCCAAAGGAAGGTCCACCTCAATTTGGCAACCAATCAGAAACATCAATAAAAGTATCCAAAGGTTTTTCATCTTAAAACTCAAAATTATAAGTGATAGAAGGAAGAAAAGTAAATAAATAAGTCATAATGATACCCGGTCTTACTGAGGTGATCGGGCCATCTACTTCGGGTCGATAATTGACCTTATCATTGACGATCTCTTCGAAGCTATAGGCAAATGGGTTTTTCCGACCATAGAGATTATAGATACTGGCATTCCAGCTTCCACGCCATTTTCTGCCTTTGTTGGGATTGCGCCAAGTGACAGAAGCATCCATCCGATGGTAATCGGGAAAGCGGTCCTGATTTCTAAAGTCACTGTAAAGCGGTACTTGTTGCCGGTCCACCCGATAGCTGCCTATCGGAAATGAAACTGCCTGTCCGGTGGTAAACACAAAGGTCAACCCAGCAGACCAGGCCGGAGAAAATTCATGATTTAAGACTAAAGAGACATCGTGAGGCCGATCATAGCGCGGATTATACTTTTGCCCTTTAGAGACTCCGGATATCAGTCTCCAAGTCCTCGAATAAGTATAAGATAGCCAGCCTGTGGTTTTGCCCAGATTCTTCCGAAGTAAGAATTCCGTTCCGTAGGCCCAGCCCCTTCCTGTCAATAATTCTGTTTCCACATTATCATTAAAAAGAACCGTGGCACCGTTTCGCAGATCGATGATATTCTGAAAATCCTTGTAATAAGTTTCGACAGAAAATTCCCATTTATTATCATCAAAATTCCGGAAGAAGCCCAAGCTTATTTGATCAGCCCTGATCGGCGGCACATAAGTTCCTGCCAGAATCCACCGATCAATAGGCAGTCCTGCCGAAGAATTGGAGGCGATTTGCAAATATTGAAAATTTCTGTTGTAGGCTGTTTTGATCGAAAATTGCTCATTGATCAGATACCTAAAGGCCACCCGGGGTTCCAGCCCATGGTAAAATTTAACATTTTCAAAAGCAGCATATCGGGTAGTATCGATAATTTCCACCTCTGGACCAGGCTCTCCCCCGAGATATTGGTAATCCACTCCCGCACCTACCTGGTTGAAAAATCCCCAACGCAGACCTAACTCCGTACTCAGTCTGGGATTGATCTCATAGGTCATTCCAGCAAATAAATTATTGAGCACACCGTTTTTGGGATTGGTATCTATGGGCTCAATGTTGCTGTCAGTTGCCGGAATCAGTGCAATCGGAGCAAAATGGTAAAACTGAGAATGGACACCCCAGTAAGTCTCCAGATTTGATCCTCGAAGATAAGTCCATTGAGCTTTAAGCCCTGTTTCAGAAAGTTGGTTTTTCCAGACGAAACCATTTTCCGGATCGTCAAATTCAATCTTATAACTGTAGGAAGAATGATAGGCATCCAGATCAAAATAAGCTTGTGGGGAAATAGTATGATTCCACTGAAGTGAATTCACAAAATTGCTCCATCCCAAACCGAAGGAACTCTCCAAACCCAGAAAATCACTTCCCTGATAGGTAGAAAAGGTCAACTTGTCCCGCTCCCCTATCCGAAAGGCAAATTTACCACTCAGGTCATGGAAATTAAGCCTGTTTTCACTTATATCAGGATTAGAGGATAAAGCCAAAAAAACATCTGCATAAGTCCTTCTGGCTGAGATTGCGAAGGTAGATTTTTCAGAAAAAAGCGGTCCATCCAACGTGAGTCGGGAGGAAATCGTCCCGATCCCTCCCTTACCTCTGATCTGGTTATTATTTCCTTCTTTGAGAGAGACATCGATCAGGGAAGACAGTCTTCCTCCAAAAGATGCTGGCATATTCCCCTTATAAAGTTCTACTTTTTCCAAGCCATCGGGATTAAACACAGAGAAAAATCCAAAAAAATGAGAAGCGTTGTAAACAGGAGCTCCATCGATCTGAACCAGATTCTGGTCAGCCGACCCTCCTCTTACAAATAGCCCTCCTGTACCCTCGCCGGCAGTCTGCACTCCCGGAAGCAACTGTAAACTCCTCAGCAGGTCTACTTCCCCGAACAAGGCTGGGATATTTTTAATCGTCGCGATTGGGATAGTTGCCTTGCCTGTCTCTAGATTACGCACCTGCTCATCCGGTCTGCGTTCCTGAATAATAATTTCTTCCAGAGACATTTCCTCCTGCTTGAGAAAAAATTTCACTTCCTTCTGGACATCCCTTGGATTGATAAATCGGAGCGATTTTTCATATCCGATGAATGAAATCACAAGCTTGCGAGGCAGAGAAGCAATTGGTATCTCGAAGTAGCCATCAATATCAGATACCACTCCGCTGGAAATATCATCTTCCCAATAAACACTCGCACCAGGTAATGCTTCAGAAGTGTTCACATCGATTACTTGTCCTTTCAACAAATTAGGTCCTTGCGGGAAAACATCCGATAATGAAAGGAAAAACAGAAAGGAAAAAGAAAGAATGCTCTTCATGAATTCGAGCCTTAGATGTTTTTATTTGATTCGAAACCCCAAAGCTAGACGATTGGGAAGGATTAATGTTTGTTAATTTCGGGAAAACATTCACTTTTTGAGCTTTTCTTAATCAAAAATAAGCTTTCAATTAAGCTTTATTTTATAATTTCAGGCCATGATTTGGGCTTACCCGGACGTTAAACTCATCCTTTTGTTAGCAGGAATTTTCTGCCTGCTCTATTTAATCTATCTCTCGCGTTATTGGGCAATCAATCGCCGCCTGAGGGTAGAGAAGCGAAGACTATTTACCAAAATAGTGATCCGTACCTCTTATTTCCTGCTATTTCTGATCGCATTTGCAGGCCCGTCGATTGGAACTGCGATGAAAGAAATCCAGGAAGAAGGCAAGGATATTTTCATTGCGGTCGATCTTTCCCAGTCCATGAATGCCTCTGATATTGGTCCGAGCCGCTTGCAGCGAATCAAATTTGAATTACAAAATCTTATCAAAAATTTCCCCTCAGACCGGATCGGGCTGATCATTTTCAGTTCAGAGGCTTTTCTTCAATGCCCCTTGACTTTTGATCAAAACGTATTACAGCTCTACATCGATGGGCTGAATACTGGGCTGGTTCCCAATTTTGGTACTGATCTCAATGCCCCGCTTCGAATGGCATTGGAACGGTTTGAAAGTGATCAGAGCCAGGAGATAAAATCCAAGTCCGTAATTTTAATTTCTGATGGTGAAAACTTTGGAGACGATCTGGAAAATATTGGCTCAAGTTTAAATGAATTGGGGATCAGAGTATTTTCACTTGGAATAGGCACTGAGGCTGGAAGTAGCATTCCCCGGGGCAATGGACTGGTGATAGATCCACAAACAGGAAGGCCCGCCCAGACCTTTTTGGACCGAACCCCATTGCAGCAAATTGCCGCCGAAACAAATGGACAATACTTTGAGATTTCTGACGAAGCTCAGGAAGCAGGCAACCTGATCGGCGCTTTGGAGCGGCTGGAAGGTGGAGTGACTGGCTCCAGAATAGTCGAAGCCTCTGCCAACAAATATTTCTATTTCCTCCTGGCTGGCTTGATCCTTTCACTTTTGGATATGATATTACCTATTAAAGCAATCAAATTATAAAATGAGCTGGAGCAAAGTATTTCTGGGCATTTTACTTTTCCTTCCTGCATCGTGGACGAAAGTCTCAAGAATGAATGCTGCCATAGATACTGCCGCAGAAAGCTATGCCAAAGCGGAATATGAGAAATCCATTTCGGATCACTTGATGATTCAGGAACAATTTGGATATCAAGGTGCGGAATTGGATTTTAATCTGGGACTGAGTCATCAATACGCAGAGAAAGTGGACGAGGCATTGGGATTTTATGACAAAGTAACCATCTCCCCTGACAAGATTTTAGCCTCATTCGCTTTCAATCAGAGTGGCGTAATTCTGGGAAATAAAGAAGAATATGAAGCTGCCCTGAGTAAATTCAAATCTGCATTGATCAAAGATCCGATGAATGAAGCCGCAAGACATAATTATGAATTGCTGGCAAGATGGCTTAAGCGAGATCAGGAACGAAAAGAACAGGAACAAAACAAACCGGAACCAAGCGATTTTGCGAAGCGGAAGAAAGCGGAGGCAGATCGATTAGTCGAGCAGTTCAGATTTAAGGATGCTCTTAATTTAATGCAGGAGGCATTGGCGCAAGATGAAACTGTTGCCGCGTATCAGGAGTTTATTAAGAGTCTGGAAGAAGTAACTGAAATCAATGAAAAATAAATTATTCTGTTTAGCCATTTTGACTTTTGTCCTGGGAATCCAATTGGGCCATGCTCAGGGAGCAACCGATTTTTTCAATCGGGCAGCCCGATCTTATGTGAAAACTGAAAATGAGCAGGCTTTAAATACAGTGAATGAAGGTTTGGCGAAGTTTCCCGGTGATTCAAAACTTCAGGCACTCAAAGAGAAACTAGAGCAGGAAAAAGAAAAACAAGAACA
The DNA here is from genome assembly GCA_964521585.1 of uncultured Limnohabitans sp. Lineage (GTDB taxonomy): Bacteria > Bacteroidota > Bacteroidia > Cytophagales > Cyclobacteriaceae > Algoriphagus. The sequence continues at coordinate 22,807 of CAZFSC010000022.1, read as the reverse complement.
GCAGCAGCAGGACCAGCAACAACAGCAAGACCAACAGCAGCAACAACAGCAAGAAAAAAGTCAAGGTCAGGAAGGCGAACAGCAAGAACAAAAAGATCAAGGCGAAAAAACGCAGGAAGATAAAGCCAAAGAATCTCAGAAAGGCGATCCCAGCGAACAAAGTCAGGATCCTGCCAGTGAAAACGCCAATGATCAGATGGATGCCAAGTTAGAAGACAGACAAAAGGCGCTAGAAGAATTTAAGGAAAAGCTGAAGGCCATGAATCTGACTCCCGAGCAAGCTGCTCAAATTCTGGAAAGCATGAATGCCGCTGAATTGAGATACATCCAGCAAAACAAAAAAAGACCCACAGAAAGACCTAAGAGAGGAATCCCTGACTGGTAAAAAATTTTCCAACCCGTGACAATTCCTATTTCTTAGATTCAAATTTTTAAAATTAAACCCAAATAATAATGATTAAAGAAGTATACATCGTATCTGCAGTTCGTACTCCCCTCGGAAGCTTTGGAGGCAAACTTTCTGGACTGACTGCTGTGGAGCTGGGAAGCGCTGCAATCAAAGGTGCGTTAAATAAGGCCGGAGTGGATGCAGAAGAAGTTCAGGAAGTTTTCATGGGCAATGTGCTTTCGGCTAATTTAGGCCAGGCTCCGGCAAGACAGGCATCAGTTGGCGCTGGTTTGGGATATCATGTGCCTTGTACTACTGTTAATAAAGTCTGCGCTTCCGGGATGAAAGCCGTGATGTTTGGTGCACAATCCATCATGCTTGGGATCAACGACGTAGTGGTAGCCGGAGGAATGGAAAGTATGTCCAATGTGCCCTACTATGTGCCAAAAGCCCGCTTCGGGTATAAATATGGAAATGCAGAATTCGTGGATGGGCTGGCTAAAGACGGTCTGTTTGAAGTTTATAATAAATTCCCGATGGGAAACTGTGCTGATCATACGGCCAGGGAAATGAATATTTCCAGGGAAGATCAGGATGCCTACACTATTCAATCCTATCAGCGTTCTGCGGATGCCTGGGCAAAGGGCTATTTCAAAGATGAGGTAATCCCGGTAGAAATGATCGGTCGAAAAGGAGAAACTATCGTCATTGATGAGGATGAAGAATACAAAAATGTAATGTTTGACAAAATCCCATCGCTTCGACCGGTATTTGATAAGGCAGGAACAGTCACAGCCGCCAATGCATCCACTATGAATGATGGAGCAGCTGCAATGGTCTTGGTTAGCAAGGAAAAAGCAGAAGAGCTCGGATTAAAACCTCTGGCTAAGATTCGGGGTTTTGCCGATGCAGCCACGGATCCGCTTTGGTTTACAACAGCCCCTTCTTTGGCAATTCCTAAAGCTATCAAACATGCAGGCTTGACTACCGAAGATATTGACTTCTATGAAATCAATGAAGCGTTTGCCGCAGTGGCTTTAGCCAATCAAAAACAACTCAACCTAGACAAGGATAAGCTGAACGTGTTTGGCGGCGCAGTTTCACTCGGCCATCCACTTGGAGCTTCCGGTGCACGGATTATCTGTACTTTGAATTCGGTCCTTCACCAAGAATCCGGAAAAATCGGAGTAGCCGGTATTTGCAATGGAGGAGGTGGAGCCTCTGCCATTGTCATCGAAAAAATGTAAATTCATCAATTCAAAACCGTAGAGCCTTCCGCTTTACGGTTTTTTCCTTATGCGTCTTTTTCTAAGCATTTTCAGTTTATTTCTTCTTTCCCAATCCAGCTTTGGGCAAGACACCGTCCGCACCTATTACGACGAGGAAAAAACCTTGCTTAAAGAAATCTATGTACGCATTAATGGAAAGGCCGAAGGAGAGATCAAACTGTTTGATGAGGAGGGAAATCTAATCCAGGTCGGTTTTCTTAAAAACAATCAAAAGGAAGGACTATTTGTTGACCTTAGTCCCAAAACAGGTGATACACTTCGGGTGACTCCCTTCACTGGAAATCAGCGAAACGGAAAGGTAATTAGCTATTACCCTGGCGGAACCATCGAACAAGAATCTTTCTACGAAAACAATCAAATCTCCGGGGAAGTCATATCCTATTATCCTTCGGGCTCGGTGAAAGATAAAACCAATTTCGTAGCCAATAAACCAGACGGACCCAGCCTAAGCTATTTTGAATCAGGTGAGCTCGCAAGCAGAAAGAACTTCAGTCAGGGCAACTATGAAGGACTGTATGAGGAATTTGATGAGAGTGGTCAGGTGTTACGAACTGCGAATTACGCAAAAGGCATACTACACGGAACAGAAATAACCTACTATCCTGATGGCAGCATTCAATCTAAAAGGGAATTTTCTCAGGGAGAATTGGATGGGATCTACGAATTGAGATTTCCGGATGGAAAACCTCAGCGCATCGCAAATTACAAGAAAGGATTACCGGAGGGCAAACTGGTCGAGTTCTTCGCAGATGGAAGCATAAGATCTCAGGTGAGCTACCGAAAGGGAATCCCCACCAGTGCATTGATCATCAACCACCCCAATGGAAATGTATTATTAAAACGTGAGTTTGTACCGGGTACTGAATTGCTTTCCAGAGAAACAGAATATTTCCCAAACGGCCAGATGAGATTTCAAATCAACTATCGAAATGGCCTCATGGAAGGGAAAGTGACTTATTATCGGGAAGACGGAAGTCTGCAGGAAATCCGAAATTATAAAAATGATAAGTTAGAAGGAATCCGGAGCTACTTTGATGAGAACGGAAATCTCATTTTGACCGAAACCTATTCCGAAGGGAAAATTCAATAAAAAATCAGATTTCAAAAAGAATAAAGACTGGCTTTTATATTTTTGTCAAAAGACTCAATAAATGACCAACGCGATAAAAGAGACCAATTTCCAACTGCCTGGGCAGCAAGATTTTTACCGGGGGAAGGTAAGGGATGTATATATTTTTGAAAAAGAACTGATCGTAGTGGCTTCAGATCGAATCTCAGCTTTTGATGTAGTACTTCCCCGACCAATTCCTTTCAAAGGGCAAGTGCTTAATCAGATCGCAGCAAAATTTCTTAAAGCGACATCAGATATTGTCCCAAATTGGGTCACATCTATTCCTGATCCAAATGTGACTATTGGCAAGCGCTGTGAACCTTTCAAGGTGGAAATGGTAATCCGTGGTTACTTAGCAGGTCATGCAGCCAGAGAATACAAGGCTGGAAAAAGAGAAATCTGTGGTGTGAAAATGCCGGATGGACTACGTGAAAATGACAGATTGCCTGAGCCAATCATCACCCCTACTACGAAAGCGGATCAGGGACATGATGAGGATATTTCAAAAGAGCAGATCCTTGCAAAAGGTATTGTCAGTAAAGAAGACTACGAGCAGTTGGAGCAATATACTAGAGCATTGTACCAGAGAGGTCAGAATATGGCCCGTGAAATGGACCTGATCCTTGTTGACACTAAATATGAATTTGGGAAATACGGTGATCGGATCCTATTGATCGATGAGATCCATACCCCAGATTCCTCCCGATATTTTTATGCAGATGGGTATGAGGAGAATCAGGAAAAAGGACTACCACAAAAACAGCTATCCAAAGAGTTTGTAAGGCAATGGCTGATTTCCAATGGATTTCAGGGCAAGGAAGGACAATCTATTCCCGAAATGACCGATGAAATTGTAGAAAGCATCTCAGATCGCTATATTGAGCTTTTCGAAAAGATTACCGGGGAAACATTTGAAAAAGCAGATACATCCACCATTACTAATCGAATAGAAAAAGCGATTCTAAATCACCTTCAATAATCAACAAAAACCGACTATGAAATATACAATCGATAAAAAAGAACAGTACGTCATCTTCACTCCTATGGAGGAAAAGCTGGACTCACTTTTGGCGCCAGTCTTAAAATCTGAACTGCTGACCATTCATGCCGAAGGATTCACCAATCTGGTTTTGGATTTGAGTCAGGTCAAATATGTAGACTCTTCCGGATTGAGTGCCTTATTGGTAGGAGACCGTGAATTCGGTAAAAATGGGGGAATATTCTTGATTTCAGGCGTTCAGGATCATGTGATGAAATTATTGAAAATCTCTATGCTGGACAAGAAACTTAACCTTGTAGCTAATTTGGAAGAAGCCAGTGAGGCGATTTTCATGCACGAAATTGAAAACGGAGAAGAAGAGGAGGAAGAAGGTTGAGACCGGACTTTGATGTCACCATTTTAGGAAATATTTCTTCTATACCAGTTCATGGAAGAAATCACACTGCCCAAATCATTCGATTTGGGCAAAATTTTTTACTTCTGGATTGTGGTGAAGGCATGCAAATCCAAGCCAAAAAATATAAAATTAAAGTCTCCCGGATAAACCATGTTTTTATCAGCCACTTGCATGGAGATCATTATTTGGGGTTAGTGGGCTTACTTTCAAGCTATAATTTGGCAAAAAGAACAACCCCTTTAAACATCTACGGACCGAAGGGACTCGATGAAATAATCACTACAAATTTCCGCTGGAGTGACACCAAATTGGGTTATCCCATAAATTTCATTCAGACCAATACCGAGGGAATGAACCTCTTGCTTAACGAGGAACAATTCCAGGTTTACAGCTTTCCATTGCAACACAGAATCCCGACAACTGGATTTTTGATCCGTGAGAAGTATGGGCCCCGTAGCCTTGTCAAAGAAAAACTATTGAAAACCCCTTTGTCTATAGAGGCGATCAAATCCCTGCGTGCAGGAATTGATTATTATACGACCGAGGGTGAAATATTCAAGGTTAAGGAATTCACCTATCCTCATCCCCCACTCCGCTCCTATGCTTTTTGCTCGGACACCATTTTCAATCCAGAACTTGTGAAATACATAGGAAATGTAGATCTACTTTACCATGAATCCACCTTCATGGAGCAGGATTTGGAAAGGGCAGGGTTGACTTTTCACAGTACTGCGAGACAAGCTGCAGAAATCGCAAAACTTTCTAACGCCAAAAGACTTTTATTGGGACATTTCTCTTCACGCTATTCAGATCTGAAAAACATGCTGACAGAAGCCAAAGAAGTATTTCCAGAGACGATCCTAAGTGAAGAGGGTCTAAGTTATACCATATGAACAAAGTTAAAAACTCCCGAAAAACCAATCTTTTTATCATTTTGGGAAGCATTTTCCTTACTAATGCCATCCTGGCAGAGGTGATAGGAGTAAAAATTTTCTCTGCGGAAAAAACCCTAGGATTTCATCCGGTCAACTGGAATTTCTTTGGGGAGTATATTTTGGACTTCAATCTGACGGCGGGAGCGATCATTTGGCCGGTAGTATTTATCACCACAGACATCATCAATGAATATTTTGGCAAAAAGGGAGTGAAGAAAATCAGCTTCATCACAGCCGGATTGATTGCTTATATATTCGTTGTGATCAGTATAGTGACCATGCTTGTACCGGCGGATTTTTGGTTAGAGGTGAATGCCGTTACGCCTGAGGGAAATAGCTTTGATATCAGCTATGCTTTCAATACGATTTTCAGGCAAGGACTAGGAATTATACTGGGTTCATTAACCGCATTTCTACTTGGTCAATTGATTGACGTTTATGTTTTTCAAAGATTGAGAGCAATAACAGGGGAAAAAATGATATGGCTTCGAGCGACAGGTTCCACCTTTGTTTCCCAATTCATTGACTCATTTGTCGTACTGGGAATCGCATTTTATATTTTCGGCAATTGGGATTTGAATCAAGTATTTGCTGTAGGCATCATCAATTACATTTACAAATTCACTGTAGCACTGTTACTCACCCCGCTCCTTTATGTGGGTCATTGGCTTATTGACAATTACCTGGGCAAAGACCTGGCTGAAGAGATGATCGCCGAAGCAAGTGCCGATCGGGCATTTTTATAATTATGCAGATTGCATCTTAAACCAAAAATTATGTCGTATCCGACTGATTTGATTAATCAAACAGAATTTATTTTGCCAAAATCATCCTTTTAATGAGGATTATTTTAAAAACTTTAGAAGCCCGTTTGGATTAGAAAATAATTCAACATACTTTTGCACCGTCAATAAGACATAGAACATTTTTCTGTGCCGTGAAATCCTTACTGTCGCTTGTCTGGGATGTCACTTGGAGTACATGGCAAGAAAAGTAAGGAAACATCATGGAAAACACACTCAAGTTCTCTGACTTGGGAATTTCTTCAGAAATTCTTAAGTCTGTGGAAGAGATGGGCTATACCCAACCTTCCGAAATTCAATCACAAGCTATTCCTTTCGTCCTACAGGGCAGAGATGTCATCGGACAGGCTCAGACTGGAACAGGTAAAACCGCAGCTTTTGCTATTCCGATCATCGATTTGGTAGATCCGGATTTCAACAAGCCACAGGCAATTATTCTTTGTCCTACCCGTGAACTTGCTGTTCAGGTAGAGGGAGAGATTCAAAAGCTTGCCAAACATTATAGAAAAATCAATTCCGTAGCGATCTATGGCGGCGAATCGATCGACAGACAGATCAGAGTTCTTCGCAAAGGAGTACAGATCGTCGTAGGTACGCCCGGACGTGTACAGGATCACATCAACCGTGGCACATTGAAACTGGAAGATGCCGGAATCATCGTTTTGGATGAAGCAGATGAAATGCTGGACATGGGTTTCAGAGATGATATAGAGGCGATTCTTCAAGAAATGCCTGAAGAAAGACAGACTGTCTTCTTCTCTGCAACTATGGCAAAGCCAATCATGGATTTGACCAGAAAATATCAGAAAAATCCAGAGATCATTAAAGTTGCCAAAAAAGAGCTGACGGTTGACTTGATCGAGCAGGTTTATTACGAAGTAAGGCAGCCTCTCAAAATGGAGCTGATGGCCCGATTGATCACCGTCAATAATTATGCACTTAGCGTGGTATTCTGTAATACTAAGCGTATGACAGACGAAGTGACTGAGACATTGGGTTCTAAAGGAATTCTAGCCGAGGCACTTCATGGAGACCTCTCTCAGGCACAAAGAGATAAAGTAATGGGCAAATTCCGAAAAGGACTTTGCACCGTATTGGTTGCAACGGATGTGGCTGCCAGAGGAATCGACGTAGACAATGTAGAAGCAGTATTTAACTTCGATCTTCCTTTAGACGAAGAATATTATGTGCACAGGATCGGTAGAACCGGAAGAGCAGGTAAATCAGGAACGGCGATCAACTTTGTGTCCGGAAGAAGAGATGCAATGAAAGTTCGTGACCTGGAGCGATTCACCAAGGCAACTATCAATAAGATGACTCCACCTTCAGTGGCTGATTTGATCGAATTGAAAAAAGTACAGCTAGGAAAAGACGTAGTCGCTCAACTTGAAAAAGAAGGCGATAACCAAATTTTCGAGGCAACAATCGGACAGATGCTTGCTGAAGGATTGACAATGGATCAAATCGCTTTAGGATTGATCAAAATCGTAATGGGCGATGCTGTAAAAGCATTAAGCGACCAAAATTTCGGATTGGAATCATTTGGTGGCGGAGATCGCAGAAGAGAATCCGGAAGAGACCGCGATGGAGGAAGAGATCGTGAGCGTGGCGGAAGATTTGACCGAAATGAGCGTTTCTCCCCTCGAGGAGAAAGAGCTGAACGAGGCGATCGTGGAGACAGAGGTCCAAGAAAAGAGTTTGGTGGTCGTGATGGTGGAAGCAGACCGGAGCGCGCTCGCGAAGCAAACATGACTCGTCTGTTCCTAAACTTAGGCAAGAAAGACAGAATTCGTCCAAATGATATCGTAGGAGCTATTGCAGGTGAAACTGGAGTCTCCGGAAAAAGCATTGGGGGAATTGATATATATGACAACTTCTCCTTCGTGGATGTACCTTCAAAAGACGCTGATCAAGTAATCAGAGTTATGAAAAACAACACGATCAAAGGAAAGAATGTCAACATGGAAATCTCAAAAGGGTAAAGGTTATAAGGTTAATTAGATTTTAAAGCGCATTTCTTCAGGAAATGTGCTTTTTTTGTTTTTCAGTAATCTGATATTTTATGCAATTGTTTTTCCAGGAGGATAGTGCTCCACCGGAGATTTATTTTGATTCGGAAGAGTCTAAGCATCTTACCCGCGTTCTTAGAAAGCGTCAGGGAGACCAGGTATATGTAACCAATGGGCGAGGACAATTATTCGAATGCATTATCAAAGTTGCGGATCCCAAAAGATCCATTCTCAGTGTAATTAACAGTACTGAATTACCCGAAGATGAATTTCATATTCATCTGGCGATCGCCCCCACCAAAAGTCCTGACCGGATGGAATGGATGGTCGAAAAAATAACTGAAATTGGATTTCATGAGTTGACCTTATTGGAAACAATGAATTCTGAGCGCTCTTTCCTAAAGACGGAGCGTCTCTATAAGAAAATAGTAGCAGCGTGTAAGCAAAGCTTAAAATTCAGAATACCAAAATTGAATTCTACTTTGGGATTGGATGAATTATTCAATAATGAGGCTAATTCAGAAAGCCAAAAATTCATTGCCTATGTGGATGAAAAGCATAAAAATCATCTTTTTGATACCGCTGTTCCGAAGGGAAATTATTTAATTTTGATCGGTCCAGAGGGTGATTTCGACCCGAAGGAAATCGAGAAAGCTTTTCAGTTTGGCTATAAACCGGTTTCCTTGGGCAAGAGCAGACTACGAACCGAAACCGCTGGACTCGCAGCGGTAGAGATGCTTCAGCTATTGAATAGATAAATTTTTCTCCCGATAAAATTTTCACTGGCAGTAAAGTACCGTATTTTCATTAATTTAGAGCTTTAGCCAATTTTACCGTGCCATACAAAGAACGAGACATAGAAAAAAAATATTATTCCATAGGAGAAGTAGCTACCATGTTCAAAGTTGCTCCTTCTTTAATCCGATATTGGGAAGGAGAATTTGATATTATCCGCCCCAAGAAAGACCGAAAAGGAAACAGACGATATACCAAACCTGACATTCAAAAGATAAAATACATCTATCACCTTGTCAAGGAAAAGGGCTATACCCTTCAGGGAGCCCAAGAGGTGATCAAATCAGGAACGGAGCAAGGATTGGATAAAGTGACTGCAGTGCAAAAACTTCAAGAAATCAAGGACTTTTTAATCTCCATCCGTGACGAATTCCAAAAAAAATCTCAATCCTGAAGATTTACGGCATTTTCTAGCTTTAGCACTTGCCCCTAAAGTAGGACCAGGAATTTTCAAAGCGATAGTAGCTTATTCGGGTTCACCAAAAAATTTCTTTTCACTCCCAAAAGCAAAGGTATTAAAAACCCCAAAAGTCGGTCAAAAGCTCTTGGAGCTTCGGAATCAGGAGCAGGAATTATTGAGAAAAGCTGATGAATTGCTTGAGGATTGTATTGATCATAATTACCAAATCATCACCTTATCAGACGAAGATTTTCCTAGCCGGCTGAGAAGCCAAGAAGACAGCCCGGTTTTGTTATTTGCCAAGGGCAAAGCTTCTCTGAATTTCGAGCGAACCGTCGGCATAGTCGGAACTAGAAGCGCTACAACCTATGGGAAAATTGCTACAAAAAAAATCATAGATGATCTGGCAATATATCAGCCAGCGATTATTTCAGGGTTGGCTTATGGAATAGATATCGAAGCCCATCGAGCCGCTTTGGCGGCAGGATTACCAACAGTAGCTGTAATGGGCTCTCCCATCAACCAAATCTATCCCGCTGTCCATCGCAAGACTGCAGAATCAATCCTGGAAAATGGGTTGCTCCTAAGCGAATACCCACCAGGATCCAAAATGGCACCCGGAAACTTCCCTGCCAGGAACCGGATTATTGCCAGTCTTTCAGATGCCCTGATTGTAGTAGAAGCGGCAGAAAAAGGAGGCGCTTTAATCACTGCAGAGATTGCTTACAGCTATGACAAAGATGTATTTGCCGTTCCTGGGAATCTACAGTCACCCTTCAGCGAAGGATGTAATAACCTGATCAAGCGAATGAAAGCAAACATCTACACAGGTCCGGGAGATGTGGCAGAGGCGCTTTTCTGGAATAAACCTGGGGAGAAAACCACTTCCAAACCAGTATTGGATCTAAGCAATCGGGATCCTGAGGATCAACTCATTCTAAATTTTTTAATTGAAAAAGGAGAATCAGAAATTGATCTTATTTCTATCTCCACTTCCATTCCATTAGGTTTGCTCTCCTCGAAGTTGCTTTCACTGGAATTCGAGGGGATATTGAAATCCCTGCCAGGAAAAAAGTATAAACTTCTCCCCTAGCTTCCTTTGAGCTTTCTTATCACTTTGGGATAATACCAAAGATAAAACCCACTGAAGCTCATTAAAATGAGCCCTAAAGCAGTCAAAGTCGAATAAATCAATTTGGAAGTTTCCGTTCCCCCGAAATAGTAATCCACAATACTGCCATCGTGAACTTTCTCAATCCAGTCAGAATGACGGGTCTCTATAGATAGCACTTCCCCAGAAAATCCATCGAGTTGAACTTCTGTGAAATGCGTCTGGAATGTGACCTTGGCTACACCTTTGTCAGGCCGAATATCAATTCGGTCAACCAAAGGAGAGCGTTCCATAGAATCCATTTTTGACTGAGCAATAGAGATCATTAAAGCAGGGGAAATCCAATTTTCAGCCGACTCAACCTTCGTTTTCAATGTTGAGGGCAAGAGCTCTGCTTTTTTCTTCCATGCGAGTAAAATGGATGTAATTCCTATAATGAAAAAAAACAGGGTCAGGGGAAGACCCAAATACCGATGAAATACTCTAAGAACTCGAAGTGATTGTACTTTTTTCTTTATTTCCTGATCAGGCATGCCACTTATTGGTTAAACACATAATTAGCCAGTTTCATCGCCTCCTCTAGTTCGGTCTTATTGAGATTTAAAGTTTCTCCGGATTCCTCCAGGGTTTCAATCATCACTTCGGTTGCCATATTTCCTACGAGTTCATCTTTTGCCATGGGACATCCACCAAAACCTTTCAAGGCACCATCAAATCTCCTGCATCCCCCATCAAGCCCCGCCAGCACTTTAGCTGAAATACCTTCCCGGGTACTGTGAAGATGCGCTCCAAATTCAATATTTGGGAAAGCACGTACATTCACTTCAAAAACCGATCTGATCAATTCCGGAGTAGCTACTCCGATCGTATCGGACAATGAAATAATCTTGATCCCAATCTGTTGTAATTTCTCTACAAATCCTGCGAGTAACTCAGGGGAAAAATGTTCGCCATATGGATTCCCAAATCCCATACTTAGATAAGTAACCAGCGTTCTTCCTTTTATTTCACACTGATTCTGGATTTCTTCAACCAATTCTAATGCCTTAGTAATGGTTGAATTTGTATTGCGCTGCTGAAAAGTCTCAGAGATGGAAAGCGGAAAACCCAAATAGTCGATTTCAGGGAAACTAAGTGCATCTTCTGCTCCCCGTAAATTGGCAACTATCGCCAGCAGTTTGCTTTTGGAATGATGTAAATCAAGCAAATTGAGAACCTCTGCAGTATCTCGCATTTGAGGGATGGCTTTAGGACTGACGAAACTACCAAAATCGATGGTGTCAAAACCGACCTCCAAAAGCTGATTAATATAAGCTGCTTTGATGGCAGTATCTATAAAGTTCGGAATACCTTGCATGGCATCCCGTGGACATTCAATGAGTTTAATCATACCCGAATTTACAAAAGATCAATGCCGGGAAAAACTAATATCTCACTCGTAGTCAAAAAGGGTGAGGAGCGGAAAATAATCGGTTCAATCCCAAAATCTACCAGTGATTCTTTGGGTATAAAATTCCATAATATGTGAAAATCTTCTTAAAAATATAGCTTTTACTGAGATCGGGAAATTGCAAAAAACAGCACTGAGGAGACTCTAAGCTTAATTTTAAACTTTGGTAAGGGGCTTGTATCTTCTAAAATACGACACTGAAAGAAATTGATGAAAAACCCAATAGATATGAAAACGAAAGCAATTTTAATATTAGCAGCAGGAATGATTGCATTATACTCATGCAACTCGACGAATTATACCGAAAGTGATCGGTTGCAAGCTATGAATAAACTTAACAACTATGTGGATAGTGTAGAGACTGCCGTGGACCTACTGCCTACCCACGACTGGGACAAAATAGAAAATCGATATGAAGTTCTGGAAGACAGTGCTGAGCTGGTTTACAATGAATTGAAAATAGAGGATGAAATGTTGATCCTCACCGAAGCACGTTTTGAGCTAATCGTTGCAGAAGGGAAAAAAGAAGAAGCCAATTTCAGGGAAACCGCTGAGATGCATCTGAAAAATGTCGAAAACTGGTGGAATAAAACCAAAGGAAATGTAGTGGATGCTACTAAGAACACTTCTGAGGACATTGATGAAGCTGCCAAACAAAGTAGGGCTTGGCTTGAGGCTAATTTTGATAAGCTGAAAGAAGAAACCAGAGAACAATATGGTAAGCTCAAGTCCGAATTTGAAGGATCCTAAACCTACCGAATCACAAAACAAAAAAAGCCATCCCTCTCGGAATGGCTTTTTTACATTTGGTTTGAATTAGAAAACCTCCTTTGCAATCTTATAAGTCGTATCTGCTTTGCTCATGGTGTAAAAATGAAGTGATGGAACCCCATGTTTAACTAGTTCTTTGCTTTGAGCTATCGCCCATTCGATCCCAACCTGTTTTACATCTTCATTCGTCTTACACTTTTCCAGCTCATCCATCAAGGCATCCGGAAGATCCAGGAAGAAAGTTCTCGGAAGCATGGTAATCTGCCCGATGGTGGTAATTGGTTTGATTCCCGGGATGATGGGAACAGTAATACCAGCTTCTCTGACATCTTTTACGAATTTGAAAAACTTCTCATTGTCGAAAAACATCTGGGTAACAATATACTCCGCACCACGATTTATTTTTTCTTTCAGATACTTTAGATCAAAACGCATTGACGGCGCCTCAAAATGTTTTTCAGGATAGCCGGCCACTCCAACACAAAAATCAGTTTGAAAGCCAATTTCCGTCTCCTCATGCAGGTAACGGCCTTCGTTCATCCGTTTGATTTGATCGACTAATTCGCTTGCAAAGTGATGTCCATTTTCCTCCGGAATAAACTTGCCCTGTGATTTGGGAGCGTCGCCTCGTAAAGCAAGGACATTCTCCACTCCGATAAAATTCAGATCAATCAGCGCATTTTCCGTTTCCTCCTTAGTAAATCCTCCGCAAAGCAGGTGTGGAACAGCATCCACCTGGAACCTATTCATCAGTGCAGCACAAATACCTACTGTACCTGGCCGTTTTTTAGTACTTACTTTTTCAAGGAGCCCGTTTGGGTGCTTTTTATAAATATACTCTTCCCGGTGGTAAGTCACATCCACAAAAGGTGGTTTGAAATCCATCAGCGGAGCAATTCCCTCCATCAGTTCTTTCAGGCTCTGACCTTTCAGCGGTGGAAGTATTTCAAATGAAAAAAGCGTGCTTTTAGCTTCATTTAAGTGTTGTGTGATTTTCATAAAACTGATTCTGAAATCGATAAGGTAGGTTGGTAAGCTAGATTGGGGGATAGGAGGCGCTCTGCTTCGCGCTTGGAGATTTGCTTGCGTATGGCATAGCTCTCCACCTGATCTTCTCCGATTTTACCTAGCCCAAAATATTTACTTTCCGGATTTCCAAAATAAAATCCCGATACTGATGAGGTAGGATACATTGCATAACTGGACGTGAGGGAGATTCCTATTGATTTTTCAACTTCCAAGAGTTTGAAAATAGTCTCTTTTTCAGAATGCTCAGGACAGGCTGGATAGCCTGGAGCAGGTCGGATTCCCTGATATTCCTCTCGTACCAACGAATCATTATCCAAACTTTCATTTGGAGCATATCCCCAATATTCTTTCCTGACGAGCTGATGGACATATTCAGCGGCCGCTTCAGCTAATCTATCCGCCAAAGCTTTGAATAAAATGTCATTGTAGTCATCTCCTTCTGCCTGAAAATCAGCCAATTTTTTCTCCATTCCCAAACCTGAAGTCACTGCAAAACACCCCATAAAATCCTGCTCATCAGGATGTAAATAATCTGCCAGTGAGCGATTAGGTACTCCTCTCCCTTTCTTCCCTTGCTGTCGCAAAAAATGAAATTTCGCCAGTTCATTTTCAGAATTTTCTGAACCAAAAACTAATGCATCATCCTCGGTTCTTTTTACAGGAAATATCCCGAAAACTGCTTTTGCAATAATCCATTTTTCTCTGATAAGCTGATCCAGCATCTGATTGGCATCCGCCAAAAGTTTTTTTGATTCCTCACCTACGATAGGATCTTCCAGAATTTTAGGATATCTCCCGCTGAGCATCCAAGTACTAAAGAAAGGGGTCCAATCGATATAATTTCTCAATATTCCCAGATCCAATTCCTCCAGTACAGTCTTTCCAATTTTATTCGGAATCACTGGTTTGTATACAGACCAATCGATCGCCACCGGATTGGATTTTGCTTCCTCGTAACTGATCAATTGCTTGAGAGATTGTTTTGCTTCATGTTCGACTCGCAATTGGCTGTACGTTTCCTTCAAACGTATTTTATAAGCTTCCTTTGTTTCTTCCGAAATAGTTTCACCCGCAATTGGCACTGATTTACTCGCATCAGTCACATGGATTACGATCCCGGAATAAACCGGATCAATTTTTACAGCGGTATGAATCCGGGAGGTAGTGGCTCCACCAATTAAAAGAGGAATGGTTAGTCCCTGTCGCTCCATCTCAGAAGCCACATTGACCATCTCATCCAGGGAAGGGGTGATTAATCCACTCAGTCCAATAATGTCTACCTTGTTTTTAATCGCCTCATCTATGATTTTCTGAGCATCTACCATCACGCCCAAATCGATGATCTGATAGCTGTTACAGGCCAGAACTACTCCTACGATATTTTTACCTATATCATGGACATCCCCTTTGACGGTCGCTAATAGGATTTTTTTGAGTGAGGATGCTTCCTGACCTTCTTCAGGCAAAGGCATAAAAGGCTCAAGGTAGGCAACAGCCTTCTTCATCACCCGGGCAGATTTCACCACTTGCGGAAGAAACATTTTACCCTCTCCAAAAAGATCTCCGACTACGTTCATTCCATCCATCAAGGGACCCTCGATCACATGCAGCGGATTCTTTAATTGAATTCGGGCTTCTTCCGTATCCTCTATGATGTAATCCAATATCCCTTTGACCAAAGCGTGCTCAATGCGCTTGGAGACCGGCTCTAAGCGCCAGGCCTCATTGGCGACTTCCTTCGGACCCGAAGATTTTACAGTTTCTGCAAAATCCAAAAGGCGTTCTGTAGCATCTTCCCTTCGATCAAAGAGGACATCTTCTACCCGCTCTAATAGGTCTTTTGGGATGTCATCGTAGATTTCCAACATACTCGGATTGACAATCCCCATGTCCATCCCATGCTGAATGGCATGGTATAAAAAAGCCGCATGCATTGCCTCCCGCACCGGATCATTGCCACGGAAAGAAAAACTCACATTGCTGACTCCTCCTGACACTTTTGCACCGGAAAGATTTTCTTTTATCCATTTGGTCGCTTTGAAAAAGTCCAGCGCATTCTTCTTATGCTCTTCCATTCCGGTTGCCACCGGGAATATATTTGGATCAAAAATAATATCCTGCCGATTGAATCGGACCTGATTCACCAGAATCCCATAGCTTCTTTGGCATATTTCGATCCGGCGCTCATAAGTATCAGCTTGCCCTTTTTCATCGAATGCCATGACCACTACAGCCGCACCAAATTTCTTTATGGTTTTGGCTTGCTGGATAAATTCTTCCTCCCCGTTTTTAAGTGATATCGAATTTACAATTCCTTTTCCCTGGACGCATTTCAATCCAGCCAGGATGATATTCCATTTGGAACTGTCGATCATGATAGGAATCCGGCTGATTTCCGGCTCAGAAGCAATCAAATTCAAAAATTTGACCATCGCATATTCTCCATCCAGCATCCCCTCATCCATACAGACATCCAGGACCTGTGCTCCTCCCCTAACCTGATCCAATGCGACTTCCAACGCTTCGTCATATTTCCCATTCAGGATCAGTCGCGCAAATCGTTTGGATCCAGTCACATTGGTACGCTCCCCTATGTTGACAAAGTTTAATTCCGGGGTAAAAACCAAGGGTTCCAGACCCGAGAGTTTTAAGTAATTATCGGCTTTCATTCGCTCAATCCAACTGGTTAGGTACTTCAATTAATTCAAGTTTTCTGGGTTGAAAACCTGCAGCCATTTTGGCTAAGGCCGAAATATGCTCAGGGGTGGTACCGCAGCATCCACCAAGAATATTAAGCATGCCTTCTTTCAAAAAATCCCTGACTTGATCTGCCATTTCATTTGCTCCCTGATCGTATTGTCCAAATTCATTTGGCAAACCAGCATTCGGATATGCGCTTACAAAAAACGGGGCTTTTTGTGCCAATACCTTCAAATACGGTCGAAGTTCCTTTGCTCCCAAAGCACAATTCAATCCTACTGAAAGTAATGGCACGTGTGAAACTGAAATCAAAAAAGCCTCTGTAGTCTGTCCCGAGAGTGTTCTTCCTGATGCATCTGTGATGGTTCCTGAAATCATTATGGGTATCCCACCTTCTGTCGGATCCAAAGGAATTCCTCTGGACTCAAACACTTCCTGTATGGCATAAAGAGCTGCTTTGGCATTCAAAGTGTCGAAAATCGTCTCCACTAAAAGCACATCAGCTCCCCCATCGAGTAAGCCGTTTACCTGCTCGCTATATGCATTTACCAACTGATCAAAAGTTATCGCGCGGTAACCCGGATCATTCACGTCTGGAGATAGGGAAGCGGTACGATTAGTGGGCCCTATTGCTCCTGCCACAAATCTAGGCTGATCAGGATTCAAATCTGTAAACTCCTGTGCCACTTCTCTCGCAATTTTTGCAGATTCGAAATTGATCTCATAGGCCAAATGACTCAATTTATAATCTTCCTGAGCAATGGTAGTCGCAGAGAAGGTATTGGTCTCAATGATATCAGCTCCAGCCTTCAGGTATTCCCGGTGAATATCTTTGATGATATCGGGTTTACTCAGAGAGAGTAAATCATTATTTCCTTTGAGTGATTTAGGATGGTCTTTGAGCTGAGTGGTTCTGAAGTCGTCCTCAGTAAGAGAATACCGTTGAATCATGGTACCCATAGCCCCATCGAGGATCAGGATTTTCTTGGCAAGCTGACTGAGAAGAAGGTTCGTTCTGTTTTGCATAGTTCTTTTTCAAAAAGCTTATCGAGCAAAACACGGATAAAAGTACGAGTACTTGTCCGCTCATCTGTTTCCGGCAAATCCGGAATGGGAGTTAGCACCTTAGATTCAGGTTGCTAAGACGTCATAGGGCCCTTCCCTCGGTCTTTCTCGATAAGCATCTCAAAGTTAATAGCATTTTGCTAATAATTCCTGCTTTAAGTAGAAAGGAAAGAAAGAAAGTCTTAAAAAATTATCAAAAACATATTCATGGTCGAATTCCCAAGCCGAAAGTCAAATAAGAACCTCCCATGAAGTCAAACATATCAAAATTTCCCAATTTGTAATTACCAACCGGAAGCTCATACCCAAATGAAGCCATTAGCATCAAGTCGAAAAACTTTCGATTGGTCATTGGAATTCCATATTCAGCAAATATTTCTGGTTTGAGCATCAATCCACTATTTCGAATGTAGCCGTCGAATTTACGCTGTTCAAAGAGTTCCGGGAAGTCTGGTTTTTGATCGGCCAAAAGCGAATAACGAATATTGCCGTATCCCAGACCCGCCAATCCTCCAAGCCCGATATTTTTGAATTGAAAGAACTTATAGCCTCCATTGGCATAGATTCTCAAACTATTCAGACTGTGATTCTTCGCTGAATTCGCTGAGCCGGCAAGAGCCAGATTGAATACCTCTGCCCCATAGAGTAATTTTTCGGTGTTGCCAAGAATCCGCAAACCCCAGTTAGAGGGTCTGCCTTCCAATGGCGTATAACCAGCCTTAACCAATTCTTTGTTGAAGTCCTCAGCATCTGTGAAATGAATTCCCCGAATCAGATAAATCCCGATGCCCGCATCTTTATAAAAGAAATTTCGGTCAGGAATGCTGATCCCTGCTCCTACCCGGAGAAAGGCACCGCTCTGCGCATTGTCAAAGGAGATGCCGTTGAGTTCCCATTTGCCTTCGAAAGGACTGAAGGAATATCCCAACTTGGTCATCACCTGCAATGCTTCTGGCCTGCCAGGTAGATCAAAATCATAACTGAGCTGAAATCCTATTTCCGTCAGGAAATTACCGAAATTCTGGGATCCTTTGTGGATATCCTGTGCCCTGAGAACAAACCCACGGGCAGGATTCTCAAGAAAAACATCCAGATTGTCTGGTCTGTCGGTAGGTAACATTTGGAAATTCAAAAAACCGAGTCCTAAGGACATGTAGTGAATCAGTTGAAACTTCGACTCTTCGGTAAAAGAATATCCCACGTTGACTAGTAGCCTGGATGTACGATAACCCAAGGTATATTCATCAAGGCGATTTCTTTTTCCGCGATTATGATACAGCTCCAACCCTAATACAAAATCATTGATCCGAGTCTGATAACCCATTCCGATACTCCGATAGCGATTCCGAAGTCCGGACAATCCCCTATCGGCTAATAGGTTGTCAAACTGATTCAGCTTGGCCCCGGATGTACCCCCAATCACATAAAGCGAAGAGCGTTTGGAAATCAACTGCTGACTATAGACGTAACCGGCATTAGAAAAGATAAAAAAGACTAAAATGAGTCTAAAAACAGATCGCATGAAGAGATTCGATTTTCTGAAGGGTCGATGGATAACTCCATCAAAGGCAAAATTAATGCTAAACCGAATTTTCAAGAGCTTTTTGTGCGAAGATAAAGACTCAATTTATCATACAAATCATCAGGGGTAAATGGTTTTGGTACGAAATCATTGATTCCTATCTCATCCATCTCAGCCTTAATTTCATGCAGTGTGGTGGCCGTCAGAACCAATATAGGAACCTTGCTTTTTTCGGGATTCTTATTATTTCTGATTGCTCGGGCCACAGAAAACCCATCCAAAACGGGCATCTGCAAATCCAATAATACCAGATTGAAATCTCCCTTCTCGTATTCATCCAGTGCTTCCTGACCATCTGAAACCAAAACCAGATTCCCGGTATTCCATTTGGTCAAGAACTTTTTAATCAGGATTTGATTGACTTTATTGTCTTCTGCAACGAGAATTGAAGCTTCTTGCAAGGATTTAGGTGACATGGCTATTTTTTGATTTTTTGAATCTCTCTTCTCTTTCGGAAACTCAAAATCTAGCATAAATTCAAATGTGCTTCCTTTGCCAGACTGGGAGGTTACATTTATTTCTCCACCGTGAATTTCCACCAATCTTTTCACAATAGCTAATCCAAGGCCCGTGCCACCGTATTTTCGGGTCGTTGAACTTGATGCTTGGGTAAACGCTTCAAAGATCGAATCGATCTTATCCTCAGGTATTCCTATACCTGAATCCTGAAATCTAAATAAAACACAAAGCCTGTCATCCTCGATCTTTTTAAGTTGAAGCTGTATTTTAACAAATCCTTTATCGGTAAATTTTATCGCATTGGAAATCAGATTATTGAGTATCTGTCCGATTCTTAATGGATCTCCAATAAGTTCCTGAGGAATTTTTTCGTCTATTTCAGATAGGATTTCCAGGGATTTTTCATTGGCTTGGAAGGTGTGCGCATGCAGAATATGGTTGATCAGATTTCTTAGATCAAACGGCACTAGTTCCAATTCTACCTTTCCTGAATCTATTTTATTGAAATCAAGAATATCATTGATCAAAGCCATTAGATTTTCAGCAGAAAATTGAAGTGTACGCAGATTCTCCAATTGATCTGGCCGAGGATCTTCCTCCATGAGGAAATGTGAAAGCCCTATCACAGCATTCATTGGGGTTCTGATTTCATGACTCATGATAGACAGGAACTGAGATTTTTCTATGGATGCCTGCTCGGCCCTTTCTTTGGCCATCAACAATTCATTCTGCGCCTCTTTTAATTTTGAAATATCTCTGGCAATTCCTGTATAAGATCGGTTGGAGTCAATCTTGGACTCGATCATCCTACCGTTGGAATTAAACACTTTATAAGTTCCATCCTTATGGCGAAGTCTAAATTCGAGGTATTGATGTTGGGACAGGAAATCATTTGATTTTTCAAGCATTTCCTGAAAAACATCCAAATCCTCTGGATTCAGGTAATTGAAGATACTATTTCCCAAAACCTCTTCTGACTGATAACCCAGGAATTGAAAAACATTTGGAGACACATATTCCAGCTCGAAGGTTTCTGTAAGGGAGAAAATTATTTCAGTTGATTCCTCCACCAAAGTCCGATATTTTTCTTCTGAGCGAAGCAGATCTTCCTTTGCCCGATACTCCTCACTGATATCCCGAAGGATAGCCAGCGCAAATTCAACATTCCCCTTTTCAATGATCGGTCGGATCGTTCGATGATAATGTCTTCCTCTGAAAGAAAATTCGGTTTCCACTACTTTTCTTCCATAATAAACCTCATCTAGACTTTTAGATAAGATTGCCGGATCAGAAATCGAAATCTCATGCACATATCTACCTTCAAAATCCTCACGGTCCAGTCCCCAACTCTCAAAGTTGGAGCCTTCAGCGAGGATGTATTTTCTGGTTTTATCCAAAAGAAAAATATTAGTTCCAGGGATGTTGGAAGCTAAAACCCGATACTGATTATCTCTCTCTTTATTGAGAATTTCGAGACTTTTACGATCGGTAATGTTCTGAAGAAAACCTTCATGGTAGATTATTTTACCAGAATCATCTGTCACATCCCGAGTCTTATCTTCTACCCAAGCGTAGCTTCCATCTGGCTTCTGGATTCTATATTCTCCTGAAAATGCCAGCAAGCCTTTTTTGCTCGAATTCTCTTTATTGAATTTTTTGATAGTTAAGGCATCGTCCGGATGGATCAGTTCCAAAAAGGAAGTTTCAGCTTTGATCAATTCCTCAGCATTGAATCCAAACTGGTTGATATTCTCAGAAATATAAAGAATGCGGTATCCCAATGCCGGGTCAATTCTAAAGAGCACAGCCGGACTGTTTTCCACGATCAACTGAATCTGCTGCGCCAATTTCTCGCTTTCTTGTTTTTCACTGAGGTTTTTGAAGATGAATGAAAAACCGATTTTCTCATTATTTGCAGAGGCAAAAGGCTGAGCAGTTATTTCAAATGGAGAATTTGGGGTATGCTTTGTAGATATTTCTGCTTCTTGCTTCCAAACTTTTCCTAGTTCCAAATCTGAGATCTGATCTTTAAGGATCACATTAGATTTAAAAATTATCTTTACCAGATCCTCAATCGGGCCCTTATAATTAGCAGCAGTTTCAGGGCAGCAAAGCTGAATTGCAGCTTCATTGAGGTAGATGACATTCATTTCCTCATCTGTTACAATAATGGGATCTGCTACCTGAGCAAGAATCTGAGACTGAAGTTTGAGATAATCTTCAAAGGCACGTTTGTGAGTGATATCTGTGCAAAATCCAAAAATCTCAAGTCCCTGAGTTAAAAAATCTCTCCTTGCCTCAATTTCATAGCTGATAAAAACCTGTTTTCCTTCCTGATCAAGAATTATGAATTCTCCAGAAGCATTTGCTTCCTCATCAATCGCTTTCTTTAGATTCTGGACAAATTCGGCACGACTCGGTTGTTGTAATCTTTTGATCAAAGTCGTGTAATCTCGCTGAGAGGGTTTGTCACCATACCCAAAAAGGCTAGATAAGCCCCCGGAAATAAAAAATATTTTCTTGCTGGCATTATACCTCCAGGAGCCTGATTTGGATAAAAGCTCTGTACTGGCAAGCAGATTTTCATTTCGTTCAATTTTTTTATTCATCTGACTGCTCCGGTAGGCACCTCCCATCAAATCTCCGATCTGTCTAAAAATCTGCAACTCCTCCTCTTTCAGTGACTTTCCCGCAACATTTAAAGAGATAAATCCCAATAAAACAGATCCTGAAATCATCGGAACCAAAATCGAATCCGAAGCCTTTTGTTTCACCACTTTAACTTTGCCTAGCTCCAGATCATTAAGGATTTGTGGCACCAAACTTAAAAGCTCTTCATTGCGCGATAAAAAAAATCCGGAATCTCTACTTGCGCGATTCCAATAAGAGAGTAAATCAAAGTAGTTGATATCCTTATTCAAGAGGTAAAGTGAAGCGTCGTTTGCATTCAGAAAATCTCCGAAACGGGCAATAGAATCTTTAAATAAGAATTCGATATTTAGAATGGGGGCATTGATCAATGAACCGGATATTTGATTGATCAAGTTTTCAATTTCAAATCTTCTTTGAAGGGACATATCAGTACTGATATACTCAGTAATATCCCTTGCGCTGAAGATTATACCCTGAATTTGAGGATGATCCAGGAGATTTTTGGCATAGCTCTCCAGATAAATCCGGGACCCCTGTGACCTGTTTAGCCAGAAATCAATATTGACCTCTTCAGTTGAAGTTTGAATAGCTTTAAAATCTCCTTTTACGATTTCAATCTTACCGCTCTGGATAAATTCTTTGTAATTCTTTCCGATGATTGCATCAGCAGGAAATCCGAGTTTTTCAGCCACAGAAGGACTGATGAATTTGTAATACCCTTGCTCATCCAGAATCGCGATCAGGTCATGACTGTTATTTAGGATACTTTGCATGTACCGCAGTTCACTATTCAAGTCCATTCCAGAATCTTCCAGAAAATCTTCACTTAGCATTTCAGTGAAAAACTTCACTTTTCTGCCT
>CAZFSC010000021.1:27699-33301 GCA_964521585.1 uncultured Limnohabitans sp. | reverse complement strand
TTTGGGATAATGGAGCGTCAGCTCCGGCTGAACTGATGCGGATGCTGAGTCTGAGAAGAAATAAAATGGAAACTTTTGGTCTGAATGCCATCCGAACGGGTGAACCTCAGGCTATGTTGGAGGAAGTATTCGTCCCCCTTTATCTAATGCATCGCTACCAAGTAGAAGCGACAACCAAACTCGTGGGCGGGTTGGATTACACTTATAAGATCAAAGGCGATAATCAACCATCGCACCAATGGCTCAATGCGAAAGAACAAAAAGAAGCATTATCCGCACTCTTATTCGCCATTACTCCAAATCAGTTGGCAGTTCCATCAGATATCTTAGATCTGATTCCTCCACGCCCATTTGGCTATGGAAAAACAAGAGAAACCTTCGTGTCGCGCAGCGGTCCTGTATTTGATCCAATTGCGCCTGCGGAGAGTGTTGTAGATCTTACATTCGGTTTTCTGTTTGAAGGAGGTAGAGCTACACGTCTATATCTTCAGAATCTTCAAGATCAGTCCCTTCCCGGCCTGAACGAGGTTCTGGAACAGGTGAATAAGCAGATTTTTGCTGCCAATCCTCCAACAGGCCTGGAAAGTGAAATTAAATTTATGACCGAATCAAAACTTGTTGATCATTTGATCCAATTGGCTGAGGATAAGGAGGTGGCAAATTCAGTCAGGGCGATTGTCAGGGGTCATTTGAAAATGCTAAAAGACGGTGGCAAGTATCTTTATGCCGGTGGATTGGCAAATCGTGGCGAGGCAAATACCACCCTAGGAATGCATTCCCGATACTTGGCGGATAAAATCCAGGCTTACCTTGACTTGCCTATGAAGATTAGCCCACAAGAGTCGCTCAAAGTTCCTGATGGTGCACCCATAGGGATGGAAGACATGAGTTGCGACTTTGATTATTGAATTCATGTAGGGTAATTGAGCGAAAGACATCCAAATGGATGTCTTTCTTCATTTAATCTAATTGATCCCGTAATTCTTAAAGGTTATATTAGATTCTTTTAAAATTCGGAATTATGGGAAATTCTAAGAAGCGATGTTTTGTGGTGATGGGCTTTGGAACCAAAACTGACTATGTCAATGGAAGGAAACTAGATCTGAATAAATCCTACAGACTTTTGATCAAACCTGTGGTAGAAGCCAAGGGTCTAGAATGTGTCAGGGCGGATGAAATCACCCATTCCGGATCCATAGATGTACAGATGTACCGGGAGTTGCTTCAGGCAGATTTAGTCATCGCTGACTTGTCTACTGCCAACCCGAATGCCATCTACGAATTGGGAGTCCGGCATGCCTTGAGACCTTACACCACGATTGTCATGGCTGAAGATAAATTGGTCTATCCTTTTGATCTAAACCATATATTAATCATTAGCTATCAGCATCTGGGTGATGCGATCGACTATGAAGAAGTGGAGCGATTTCGAGAAAAATTAGGGGAAATGATCGATACTGTAATTCCTAAGCAAGAACCGGACAGTCCTGTATATACCTATTTGGACTCCCTTGTACCACCTAGAATCCAAGAGGAAATTGATGAGGCAATGGAGGAGATGGATAAAGAACCTGAACCTTTAAAAGCTCAAAATGGTAAGGCGCTCTCCTTGATCATTGAAGAAGCTGAGGATGCAATCGATAAAAAAGACTTTCTCACAGCAAAAACATTATTTCAGGCGGCAGTACAATTAGCCGAATCCAACCAAGGCCAACGAGACCATTATTTGATTCACCGCCTGGCATTTACGACTTACAAAGCGGCGTTTCCAGATTTAGTTTCCTCCCTTTATGAATCCTTGTCTTTGCTTCAATCAATCAATTTAGCCCATACCAATGACCCCGAAACGGTAAGCACTGCAGGAGCAGTAGAGAAAAAACTCTATGAGTCCAATGAAGGTGTGAGTCATCTGGAAAATTCAATTCTATATTTTCAGCGCAGCTTCTTTCTTTTAAATAATCGCTATAACGGAGTCAATCTTGCTTTAACGCTCGTCTATCGCTCCAACAGCAGTTTGTCAGGTACTGAACAGGAAAAAATCGCAGATCTGATTTTTGCGCAGCGCACCTGGAAAAGGGTCTTATACCTTTGTGAGCGGGATTTACCAATTATTCAACAAAAGGAAGCAAATGATCAATCCCGAATCAGCAATGGTACAGTCGAAGGAAAAGAGCTACAGGAATATTATGATGCCCAGAAATTCTGGATTGCAGTCAATCAAGCAGAGGCCCATTTTGGATTGGGAAATTTTGGAGCTTCGCAAACGCACCTCGAAAGGGCAAAAAACATTGCCCATCACCTTTGGATGTGGGAGAGCTTTTCAGATCAATTGGCTAAATTGAACGCAGAATTAGAAAAAGTCGGGCATCTGCTCGATCCACCTTGGAAAAAATCAGATTAAAAAAATCAGAATACCCAATGCAGAATCCATTATTGGCCGAATTTGCCACCCCATTTGATACCGCCCCATTTGATAAAATAGAACCGTCGCATTACCTGCCTGCCATCAAGGAAGCCATACAACTTGCAAAACAGGATATTGAAGAGATAAAAAGTCATACCGTACCTACATTCTCAAATACAATAGAAGCACTGGACCGCTCTGGAAAACTTCTAGGACGAATCTCATCTATCTTTTTCAACTTAAATTCGGCAGAAACTAATGCTGAAATTCAAAGCCTCGCGAGGGAGATTTCTCCGCTTTTAACAGAGCATTCCAATGATATCCTATTGGATCAAGATCTTTTTCAGCGAATCGCAAAAATTTTCGAACAAAAAGATTCCCTGTATCTAAGTCCAGAGCAGAAGACACTCTTGGAAAAAACTTATAAGTCATTTGCCAGAAATGGCGCAAAATTAAATCCAGAAGAGGCTGCCAAGCTCCGGGATATTGATCAAAAACTCGCACAGGCAAGCCTCAAATTTGGTGAAAATGTCCTGGCTGAAACCAATAAATTCATCCATTTTGAAAGTGAAAAATCTGCAGTAGCAGGTCTGCCAGAGGGTGCTATGGAGGCTGCTGCACAATTGGCTGAGGAAAAAGGATCTCCAGGTAAGTGGGCATTCTCATTGGATTACCCAAGCTATATCCCGGCAATGACCTATGCGAAAAATAGGGAATTGAGAAAAACCCTTTTTATGGCATCCGGAACTAAATGTGCAAAGGGGGATGAATTGGATAATCAGGAAGTAATCAAGGAAATCCTTGAACTCCGCTACGAGCGGGCAAAATTGCTCGGCTATGAAAGCCATTCAGACTTTGTGCTTGAGGAGCGGATGGCCAAAGACCCAACTCAGGTCATGGATTTTCTAGAGTCCCTTTTGGAAAAAGCAAAACCAAAAGCGGAGAAAGAAGTACTGGAGCTGGAAACCTTTGCCAAAAAACTTGATGGCATTGAGCGGCTTGAAAAGTGGGATTTTGCATATTATTCAGAATTGCTCAAAAAGGAGAAATATGCCTTAGACGATGAACTGCTACGGCCTTATTTCCAGTTGGAAAAGGTGATTGACGGGGTGTTCCTCACCGCCAAAAAGTTATTTGGAGTTGATTTCATTCCAAATCCGGAAATTCCCGTGTACCACAAGGATGTGATCGCGTATGAGGTCAAGGACAAAGAACAAAAACATCTAGCTGTTTTTTATGCGGATTTTTTCCCAAGAGCAGGGAAAAGAAACGGAGCTTGGATGACAAGCTATAAAGGACAAAGTGGAGACGAACGACCACATGTCTCCATCGTCTGCAATTTTACGAAACCAACTAAATCCAAACCAAGCCTTCTGACATTCAATGAAGTCACCACGCTTTTCCATGAGTTTGGTCATGCGCTACACGGTCTTTTGGCCAGAGGAGCTTACGAATCACTTACCGGAACCAGTGTGTTTTGGGATTTTGTAGAGCTTCCTTCCCAAATTTTTGAAAACTGGTGCTATGAAAAAGCCTGTTTGGATCTTTTCGCGACTCATTATGAAACCGGAGAAAAAATCCCGGAAGAATTGATCGAAAAAATCAAAAACGCATCCAACTTCCAGCAAGGCTATCAAACGCTCAGACAATTAAGCTTTGGATTACTAGATATGGCCTATCACAGGCAAAAGCCTGACGCTATCCAAAATATATTTGACTTTGAAAAAGACGTCATGAGCAGAACAGATTTATTGCCTAAGGTGCCTGGTACGCTGATGAGTACTTCATTCTCCCATATTTTTCAGGGCGGATACGCATCGGGATATTACAGTTACAAGTGGGCAGAAGTATTGGATGCAGATGCATTTGAACTCTTCCAGGAAAGGGGCGTTTTCGACCCTCAAACTGCTCAATCTTTTCACGATCATATACTTTCAGCAGGCGGCAGCGAGCACCCTGAGATTCTTTATGAAAGATTCCGGGGAAGAGCGCCCAAGCAAGACGCACTGCTGAAACGATCAGGATTGATTATCAAATAATTGGCATTTTTATGAATTTAATAAAATCATGAAAAAATCCTTAACACTCCCGGGTTATTTAAAGGCACTCAGCGTAATGGCCTTCATCATCGTGTTGGTATTTATATTGATCGTGGGGAAGAGTGTATTGATCCCCTTGTTTTTAGCTGCATTCTTTGCCGTTTTATTCACCCCGTTTTCGATTTATTTAGAATCTAAAAAAGTACCAAGATTGTTCTCTACAATCATTTCATTGCTATCCATGATAACCTTTGTGGCAGGTTTAATGATATTTATTTTGAGCACCATTGTAAATTTCCGAAGGGATTTTGATGATGTCTCCGGTAAAATAGATCATTACATCAGCGAAATTGATGCATGGGTCTTCCAAAATTTCGGAGTTAAGGCGGCTTTGGCGGAACGCGCTAATGAAGAATACCTCATGTCGGTCCTCACCGAGAATACCAGTACAATTACCAGTTTTTTGTTCAATGCAGTGGGTTCCCTTTCTGGGGCTTTATTGGTGATTGTATTTATGTTTTTCTTCCTGCTGTATCGGGATCATTTCGTGAATGTGATTCTGAAAATCTATCATGATAAAGATCAGGAACTGGTAAAGAACCGAATCATTAACCTCCGGAAACTATTGATCAATTACATTGCCGGCGTACTGAAGGTAATGGGCATTTTGATCATATTAAATCTGATTGCATTTACTTCCCTAGGAATCAAACATGCCATATTCTTTGCTGTGATCGGAGGCATCTTGAATATCATCCCTTATGTCGGCCCATTTGTGGGTGCTTTACTTCCCATGATTTATTCTTTCTTAACTAAAGACAGTCTTTTTTATCCGCTAGCAGTGATTGTATGCTACCAAATCATACAATTGATCGAGGGTAATTTTTTGACTCCAAAAATTGTCGGAGGCAATGTGAATTTGAATCCCTTTATCACCATTCTCGGACTTCTTGTAGGTGCCTCCATCTGGGGAGTCGCGGGTATGATATTAATCATTCCGGTACTTGCCGCATTGCGTCTTATATTCGAATGGAATCCAGGCACAAAGCCTTTTGCGATACTTTTCGGAGAGGAAAATCCAAAATTAAAAGATGATGAAGATGATTCGTAATACTTATTTCCCTCTGATTCTTTCTTTTCTATTTTTGATTTTGGGATG
>CAZFSC010000021.1:0-27599 GCA_964521585.1 uncultured Limnohabitans sp. | reverse complement strand
ACCGAACCTAATCTTCACAATCTCAGATCGATGATCTTTTTTGAAGAAAAAGAGTATCAAAAGGCATTAGACGCAGTGGAAAAAGCCATCACGTTAGACAATCGACAAGCTTATTTCTATAACAATAAGGGACTTTATCTTTTATTTTTAGGGCAAGAGGATCAGGGACTTGAACTGATCAATCAAAGCATCAAAATGGATCCTAAGAATCCATTCGCCTTACGAAACAAGGGAATCTATTATGTCATGAAAGGCGACAAAATCTCTGCAATCCAATATTTGGCTGAACTTCAACGGGATTACCCGGAAATGGAATTAGTAGAGGAGTTTTTGGCAAAAGCCCAAGATCTCTAGGCCGTAATTACTTCTCTGATTTTCTTGAGCAACTCTGCTGCATCAATTGGTTTGGCTACAAATCCATCGAAACCACACTCATCGATTCTTTCCATGATTTCTAATTTGGCAGCTGCAGTAAGAGCGATCACAGGTACGTCTGAAATCTTTTTGATGCCGATGGTAGCATCGAATCCGTCCATTACCGGCATCTGAATATCCATCAATACACAGTCGTACACTTCAGTTTGAAACTTTGCTATCGCTTCCTCTCCATTGTAAACCCTGTCGTATGTGAATCCCCATTTCTTGATAATTTTTCCTAATACCAAAGCATTTACATCATTATCCTCCGCCATCAGGAGATGTAGCGTAGAAGGGGCTTTGGCCTCAAGTTGATTATCTCCGGAGGAACTTATCGCCTGTTCATCAACTTCGAATTCCAGTTCGAAGAAAAATCTACTACCCTCGTTTTCCTTGGATTCCAGGGCAATTTTGCCCCCCATGAGATTTAATAATTTTCGTGTAATCGATAGACCAAGTCCAGTTCCGCCATATTTCGTGGAAAAAGTAGGTTTTACCTGATCAAAATCATTAAAGATTTTCTCCTGATATTCAGGAGCTATTCCGATCCCGTTGTCTTGAACTTCGAAATAAATCTTAACCTTGTTTCCTTTTTGCTCTTTCAATTGGACTATTACTTGCACTTCCCCTTCATTGGTAAATTTCAGTGCGTTGGTGATCAGGTTATTCATCACCTGAGAGAGCCTGGTTTTATCACCCTTGACCATCACTCCTAATCCATCAGAAAGATTAAAAATCAGTTTATTCTTGCTGTCTTTCGCGTGGAAAGAAAGTCCCCTTTCAATCTGATACAAGAATTCTTTCAGATTGAATGGATTCCGCTCAATCATCAATTTACCAGCTTCGATCTTCTGAAAATCCAGTAAATCATTGATCATGATGATCAGATTGTCCACTGCAAAATTGATGGTATTGAGCGCTGATTTCTGGCTATTGCTCGGATTCTCCTGAAGCAAGGAATAGGTGGAACCTGAAATCGCATTGAGTGGAGTCCGCAACTCATGGCTGATCATTGATAGGAAATCCGATTTGATTTGGTTCGCTTTCTCAGCTGCTAATCTGGCCTCATCTAATTTCAATTCAAATTCCTTTTGGCTACTGATATCGGTAAGATATCCATACCAAATCATATTTCCATTATCTAGCAGCTGCGGCCTTGCAGCACCCAAAATCCATCTATATTCGTCTTTATTTGAATTAGACTTGACTCTGAACTGACACTGCCAAGGTTCCTGCTTTCTGGCAGATGCCACGGAGCTCATAATGACATTGGGCAAATCCATCGGGTGAACTTTAGATATCGCCATAGAAATATCTGAAAAAGAGGCTAACTCCTGCTCATTTAAGCCCAAGACCATTCCGATTCCTTTGGAAAGAAAGGCAAAACTCATTTTGCCGTCATTGTCCAGTACCATTTGATACAAACCTCCAGGCACTTGTTCAGTGAGATTCATAAGGAAGTCACTGTTCGCTTCAAGGGTTCGCTCAAGGCTTACTTTTTCGGAGATATTCTTGAAAGATATCGAGATATACATCTCGTTTTCGAAAACAATCCTTTTGGAACTGATCTCCAATGTTAATTGCTTTCCTGTTTGGCTGATCAGAAGCGTAGAGAAACGTTGTATAAACTCCTCTTTTTGTCCGATTTGCAACCATTCATTCCATAGCCCGCCTTCGTCAAAGAGAATTTCCAACTGATTGAGATGAAGCAACTCTGAATCCACAGCAAATCCAAATAGCGCTTTAGTTTCGTGGCTGCTGATAAGAATTTCACCATTTGGTTTTACGACCATGAATGGATTTGGTGAGTTTAAAATCAACTGTTCAAAAAATACAGCTCTCTTCTCGAGTTCCTCATTCTTAGAGACTTCCCATCCGAGTCCGACAAAATTATTATTCTTCCCTTTCGCCTTTTCTATGACCCCAGCAAGGGATCTGGTATGTTCATTATCAGTGGCTAGCTGGATATGAAAATCCTTTTGGTTATCTCTAAGATAGTTTGAAATCGAGTTTGAGATGACTTCAACCAGTGTTTTTTCACGTGGATCGGTACTATTCTCAGCGGATATAGTCGCTGAAATTTCGAGACTCAAAGCCCCGGCAGGTTCCAGAGAAAGTATTTTCTTCTCGTTATCAAATTCCCAAGAAAATACATTTGCAAAATCAAGAGCTTCTTTTTTGAGCGAAGTAATTTGCGATTGCTTGACTTTTTCCAATTCCTGGAAAGTAACATCCCGACCGATTACAAAAAAAGAATTCTCGGTAAATTGAAAAGTACATTCCAAATAGACCCAATTTTCATTTTTAGACCGAAATCTAAATCTTGAAAAGGCAGCGGAATCATTTTCTTTGGCAGTGCTTATCGACTTTTTTAATTTCTTGAGGTCCTTTTGATGAATGAAATCACAAAGAGAGGTGTTTTGCAATTCTTCAGGATGATAGCCTAAAATCGGTAAAGCTGCGTCATTCAGATAAGTCAAAAAATCATGCTGGCCTACTCCGATAAGGTCGAGATTATTTTTAAAAACAAGCTGCGTCTCTTTCTGACTGAGTTGACCATGTCTTTGGAGTGCTAAACCTTTGTAAAACAAGAAATAATTTGAAGCGGAATCTTCCGGAAGCTCCAATCTAAATTCATAATCAATCCCTTCGAAAGTAAGAATTAATTCTTCTTTGAAAATGTAAGCATTGATATCCAATCCCAGACCAGCCAGGCTGCGGTCTTTTAATTTACTTCCAATATGGGTTTCAAAAGCTTCATTGGCATAAAAAATATTATATGGATAGGTATCATCAGCAAGAAAAACCATCTCCGAAGATTCGTAGATGATCTTTTTAAACGTACTGTTAATACCTCTTTCTTGCATTTGGGCGATAGTAGAATTATTACAATGAAAAACCATTTAATTCAAAATTAAATGGCTTCACTGGAACTACTCGTAAACATACATCTTTTTGTATTTCACAACAAGTTTTTTACATTTTGAATGCAAAAAAAATCAAAAACTGCTAAAATACCCGATTTTGAGCCATAACCTTGTCCTAAAATCCCCAGAAATAAATCCATCGGTCCGATAATCTGTACTCCATTCCAGCCGCTGTCCGTTTTTGTACAGTTTTCCAAACCCAAAAACCAGTCGGTTTTCTATTTCAAAATCCCTGTCTTTATGGCTTATGATCGGTTCATTGCTAAGCACCAGGTAATTTTCCCCGGGATCCAAAGTAGCTCCGTTCAATGGAATCTCTAAGGCAAACCGATATCTAAAGCGGACCTCAATTTTTTCACCCCTTGTAAAAGTTTGATCTGTGCGAAAGCGATGATTAAGCCTTAAATCTCTCAGCCGCTGGATCATGGCAAATTGTTGAATGATTCGATTCCCATTTGACCCATCCTGAATACGGTGAAAAACTCCCAATGCTACGCTTCGGGTAGGTCCCAACCGCCAATCGTAAAATGCCATTAAATCGGTACGGTAGTGTCTATACTGAAGGTCCTCTGATTCCCCCATTCGATTATCATAAAAGACGTGCTGATTTTCTACTTTGACATTGATTTTGTTATCATTAGAAAGCTTTCTAGTAAGCGAAACCTCCGGAAAAAGACCGGTAAAAAAGCGTTGTGACTGTCCTAAACAAAATACGGTAGACCCCAAAAACAGGATTAAAATCATTGATATGCGCATATCTAAAAAATTATATTGTCCATTTCCCGAATTATAATTTTCCGCTTCTCAAGATACTGTCCGTCCTGATCAAATGTCCCTTCCCAAATCTGGGTTTCTCCGGAAAAATCAGTAGCCAAAAATTCAATTTCGTATTGTATCAATATACCCTCTCTTTCATCTTCGTCAAAAAAATCCTCTAGATCATCTGGTTCACCCGAAAACTGAATTTGGATTTTGAGAATATTATAATCCTTGAATTCCTTTTCAAAATAATTCTGAATAGCAGATTTTGGTTTTTCTTTAATTTCAGTCCATTTGAGCTCCACCTCCACATCCTGAACCATGCCTAAGGAGTCAAACTCCACACTGTGGAAGCAATCTGCCAATTTGAATTTAGCTTCATAGGAAATCCCCGCATCAGAAAATTCCTTATACCATTTGGGTCTTTTGATTTTTTCAAAGGCATCATAAAGCCATTTCACTGCTTCAGTTGGAACTTCAGACTCCTTCACTCCTTCCTCCCTTTCGATTTTGTCCTGACAGTAGCCATGATGAATGATAAAAAAAAGACTTAGGAAAATTACCCCCGCCTTAGAAAATTTACTTTTCAAATATTTCACCTGATTATAATTTTCATTTAACCTCGTTCCAAAAAAAAACCGCAGTCAATAACTGCGGTTTAAATTTAACAAATTCTCGGTTAAACGCTTGCCTTGATGAGATTCAAAGCTGAGCCGGCTTTGAACCATTCAATCTGGCCGGCATTGTAAGTATGGTTGACCGTGATAGAGTGGGTAGATCCATCTGCATGATTCAATATCACTTGAAGCGGCTTACCAGGCGCAAAGGAAGTCAATCCGATGATGTCTATTGAATCATCCTCTCTCACCAAATCGTAATCCGAAGGATTATCAAAGGTAAGTGCGAGCATTCCTTGCTTCTTCAAATTGGTCTCGTGAATCCTTGCAAACGATTTGACCAAAATAGCTCGGACCCCCAAAAAGCGAGGTTCCATAGCTGCATGCTCTCTGGAAGAACCTTCTCCGTAGTTCTCATCACCTACGACTATAGATCCTATTCCTTTGGATTTGTAATCCCGCTGAACAGCAGGGACTTCACCATAAGCTCCGGTTAATTGGTTTTTTACCTTATTGGTCTGATCGTTAAATGCATTTACCGCACCGATGAGCATATTATTGGAGATATTATCCAAATGACCACGATATCTCAGCCAAGGGCCAGCCATAGAAATATGATCTGTAGTACATTTACCCTTGGCTTTGATCAATAGTTTCAAGTCCTTAAGATCTGAACCTTCCCAAGCTGGGAAAGAATCCAGTAATTGAAGGCGATCAGAGGTTGGGCTGACAGAGACAGCTACTTTAGATCCATCCTCCGCGGGTGCCTGATATCCGGCATCCTCTACTGCAAATCCCTGAGTCGGAAGTTCCAGTCCTTTAGGTTCATCAAGTTTCACCTGCTGGCCCTCTTCATTAGTCAATGAATCCGTGAGTGGATTGAAAGTCAGATCTCCTGCGATGGCCAAAGCCGTCACTATCTCCGGAGAAGCTACAAAAGCATGAGTGTTCGGATTCCCATCAGCCCGCTTCGCAAAGTTTCTATTGAAAGAAGTAATGATTGAGTTTTTCTCTTGTTTTTCAGCTCCATGACGAGCCCATTGTCCGATACAAGGTCCACAGGCATTGGCAAGTACCACACCGCCCATTTTGCCAAAAGTATCCAAGAAGCCATCGCGGTCCACAGTATATCTCACCTGCTCCGAACCCGGAGTGATTGTATATTCAGATTTAGCAACCAGCTTTTTATCAACCGCTTGCTGGGCAAGGGAAGCTGCTCTGGAGATATCCTCGTATGAAGAGTTGGTACAAGAACCGATCAAACCTACTTCTAACTTAGCAGGCCAGTTATTTTCTTTAACTGCGTTGGCGAATTTGGAAATAGGCCATGCCAGATCTGGTGTAAATGGACCATTCACATGAGGCTCAAGCTCACTTAGATTGATTTCAATGACTTGATCAAAGTATTTTTCTGGATTGGCATAGACTTCATCATCTCCGGTCAAGTGTGCCGCGATTCCATTTGCCAAAGCAGCAATATCTGCTCTGCCAGTTCCTTCCAGATAGGCAGCAGATTTATCATCATATCCAAAAATGGATGTCGTAGCTCCGATTTCAGCTCCCATGTTGCAGATAGTGCCTTTACCTGTCGCTGAAAGTGATCTTGCACCATCACCGAAATATTCTACAATTGCTCCGGTCCCTCCTTTTACGGTTAGAATACCGGCAACTTTTAGAATTACATCTTTTGCTGCAGTCCAGCCGGAGAGTTTCCCGGTCAATTTCACGCCGATCAGTTTCGGGAATTTCAATTCCCAAGGCAGTCCAGCCATCACATCACAGGCGTCAGCACCACCCACTCCTATTGCAATCATACCAAGCCCACCCGCATTTGGTGTGTGGGAGTCCGTTCCGATCATCATTCCACCCGGAAAAGCATAGTTTTCCAAAACTACCTGATGAATAATCCCTGCTCCTGGTTTCCAGAATCCGATGCCGTATTTGTTAGATACTGAGGATAAGAAGTCATAAACCTCTTTGTTTTTATCATTGGCTTTGGCCAAATCAGTCTCTGCTCCTACTTCTGCCTGAATCAAATGATCACAGTGCACAGTTGAAGGTACAGCCACTTGGCTTTTACCGGCCTGCATAAATTGCAAAAGTGCCATCTGAGCTGTTGCATCCTGCATTGCAACTCGGTCAGGCTGGAAATCCACATAAGATTCTCCTCTGGTATAAACTTGAGAAGCTTCACCTTCTGAAAGGTGAGCATAAAGAATTTTCTCTGTCAAAGTAAGTGGTTTGCCTACAATCTTTCTGGCAGCTTCGATCCGCTCAGGGTATCTCGCATACACTTCTTTGATCATATTGATATCAAAAGCCATTATAAAGGATTTTTTTAAAGGTGAAAGGTTCAATTTTGGATCGTAAATATAGGGACTTAGTCTTATAATGAGTAGCCATGCATAACTTGTAACTCACGGTTTATCCTTATTTAAAACCATTTTAACCTTCCAGTCTAAAAAAAGAAATAGATGGCAATCACCAGAAAACTGAAGCCACTTAAAAAAAGCCAAAAAGTATATCTGAATAATCTCAGGGCAGATATTCCGGTAATCGCAAGAAGTGGTAGAGCCCAAAAAGGCTGAAGCAGATTACTGATTTGGTCACCATAGGCAAAAATCATAATCAACTTACCGAGAGGCAAGTCTAAAGTCTTCCCAATTTCAACCAAAATTGGACCTTGGATTGCCCATTGGCCTCCACCCGAGGGAATCAAAAGGTTGACGAATGCCGAAGAACCAAGAGTAATTAAAGGAATAAACTCAAGCGCACTGTTTTCTAAAAGAAAAAGTGAAATCTCCCGGATCAATCCCGAACCCGTCAGGACACCTAAAATCCCAGCATAAAAAGGGAATTGGATAAAAATATCTGCTGCACTTTTCAAGCCCTCAGTGACAGCTTCCGTAAAACGGTGGAGTTGTTTATAAGCCAAGAGCGTAATACCAAAGAGCAAAAAATTAATGGTGTTCAAATTTATTGACCCGATTCCCTCCTCAAGCTGGAGAAGAAAAAAAATACCAACCAAAAGCATAAATGCGCCCGCTAATGTGCCAAAGCCTAATCTCCCTGTAGGAGATATGGCTTGCAGGGGTTTGGTTTGGACTGGATGGGCTTGAGATTGATCAGATAGATTCAATAGCCAAAGTGTCAGCAAAAACACCAAAACCAACCCGGAAGTTACTAGTAAATTAAAAGTACTGAAAATGGTTTCAGAAACAGGAATGACGCCCATTTTTTCAACTAAAAAATGTCCTTGTTCGGCGACTTTTAAAGTTGCTGATCCTGATAATCCTCCATGCCAAACGGCCATTCCTAAATATCCCGAGGCAGCTAACAAGGCAGGGTTAATGGGTAGTTTTTTGGCAGCTTGAGCTTCAGCCACATATCTGGCAAATACCGCCCCTGCGATCAGTCCAAAACCCCAATTGATTAGACCGGCAATCATCGTCAATATCCCGGTGAATAAAACAGCCTGAAGAGCAGATCTGGGTATAGAAGCAAACCTTTTCAGTAAATCATGTATAGGCTTATAAATGGCTAAGCTAAATCCCAAAACGAGGATTATCATCATTTGTAAGGTGAATTCCAATAACCCAAAAAACCCCTTTTGCCAAAAATCAAATACCTCAATGACAGATTCAGAAAGCGGCTTGGCCTCAGTATTCACCCAAAAAATCGCAGTCAACATAGTAATCAATGTTAAAAAAAGTACCACACCAAAAGGAGTCAGAAAAAAATCTTCATTAGTTTTCTTGTGATTTATCTGTTTCGACATTTATTTAGTTCGTAAATTTTAAGTAATCTTGGAGACATTTTTGTTAAGTTAGCATTACCCAAAACAAAGCCCAATTTTTTATTCACTGATGGAATTAATCTTTAATCCATTCTCAATTACTTTGATCCTGTCAGGATTGGTAGTAGGCGTATTATCAGCTTTTATTGCTTATCGGATGGAAGATTCTACCAAATGGGTGGCCTTCACCATGCTTTGTTCATCGATTTGGGGCTTTTTCTATGGATTGGAATTAGTCGCAGAGGATTTGGAAATGATACTTTTGCTGATCAAACTTCAATATCTCGGTATTTCATTTTTGGCGGTTTCCTGGCTCTTTTTCGCATTTCAATATGCAAGGTTAGATTTCAAAAATTACAGAATCTCAGCTTTTCTATTTCTTCTAATACCTGGATTAACATTCTTATTTGTACTTACAGATGAATTTCATGGCTTGATGTATCAATCGTACGAATTGGTAGAAAGAGGCCCTTTCAAAGCGATCCAGGTGGAAGTTGGTTTTTGGTACCGAGTGCATATGCTATATTCTTATCTGGCTTTTGGAGTAGGAAACTACATCCTCTGGAAAAGATTTAAATTTGCCAATTCAATTTTCAAAGCACAAACGCGATTGCTATTTTGGGGTGGGCTTTTCCCTATTGTTTTCAACTTGCTTTATCAATTAAGCCTATTTAAGCCCTATGGTTTTATTGATTTAACCCCTTATGCCTTTTTATTTAGCTACATTTTGGTTGGTTTTGCTATTTTGAAATACAACCTGTTCAATATCAAACCAATTGCAACGAAGAAGATCATCGAAGCGATTACCAAAGGAGTTTTAGTATTAGATGACAATCAAATCATAATCGATTTTAATCCGGCGATTTACAGATTTATTAAAGACTCAGAAAAAATTAAAGTAGGCAATTCAATACAAGCTGTCTTTGAAGAATCCAATGAAGTTTTGGATTTCTTAAATCATCCCGACCAAAAAATATTGGAAGTTAGAAAGGGAACAGGCGAAGATCTTACAGTGGTTTGCATGGAGCTAATCCCATTGATGGGACAACTGGGGAATTCTTACGGGAAAGTGATTTTGTTTGACGATATCACCGAAGAAGTCAAAACCAAAGAAACTTTGATTAAACAAAAAAACCAACTCACTCAGCTAAACGACCTCAAAGACAAATATTTCAGTATCATTTCACATGACCTGAAGGGGCCTATTTTTGGAATCAAGGAATTGATTCATCTGACTCAAACCGGCCTGATATCGAAGGAAGAGTTCTTTGATATACTGCCTGAAGTCTCAAAAAACATGGAAAATGTTTCTCAATTGCTAGAAAACTTATTAGCGTGGACCAGCACGCAGCTAAGAGGTGAGCAAATGATTATCGAAAATTTTGCAATCGAGAAAATCCTGAGACAGCAAAAGCAATTGCTCTCACGCATCGCCAATGAAAAAAATATTCGTGTGACTCTTGAAGAAAATATCAGTGGCAAGATGGTCAACGGAGACAAAACCATGATCGAACTGGTAATCAGAAATCTAATTAGCAATGCGATTAAATTTTCAAATACAGGAGGGGAAATACAACTTTCGGCATCTGAAACAAATCAATTTGTGAAAATCTGTATCGAAGATTTTGGAAAGGGAATTTCTCCGGAAAATTTAGATAAAATCAATTCCGGGATTTCCTTTACTACCAAAGGAGCTAATAATGAGACCGGTACTGGACTAGGCTTGGTTCTTGTCCGGGATTACATCCAAAAAAATCTTGGGAAATTAGAGATCATTTCAGAGGAAAATCGAGGGACGAAATTTTGCATTTATCTACCGATTGGACAATCTGTCCCGGTCTAATTCACAAAGGAATTTCATCGTATCCACTCCATCAGCGTAATCCCAAGGCTCCGGGTTTTGGGCTTGACCAAAAGGAACTGCCCCGGCAAACCCTCCTTCTTTGGATACGATGCATTGGATTTTGGAGTCAAGCTCCTGAATCCTTGATTTTAAACTCCTTTCGTCTGAATAGATCTCAAAGTACAGTACGGCGATAGGCGACACCAATTCCTCAGATTCAGTCAATAAGAGAAAACCATTATCGAGATGATTCACCCCATTGACCAGGTAGATGGATTTGTTGTAATCGTAGTTATTCTGGTATTTATGATGATTCGCCACAGTCTTAAAGACCTCTATCGTCTTCAGGAATTCCTGCAGCTGCATCTTATCCTTCAGAAAAATCTTGGAGACATTTCTGCAACCCAAACCGAAATATTGAAAGATATCTTTTCCCAGATTCAAGTAATCTTCATTAGTTTCATTACCTGTGAAAATCGCCACTGAGGTTCTGTTCTGACGGATTACATGGGGATATTTTCCGAAGTAATAATTAAAATACCTGGCCGAATTATCACTTCCCGTCGCAATGTAGGCATCCTTGGATTTGAGCATTTCCTGAATTTCAATTTGCCCTTCAAACCGTGGCTCGATCTGGATCAATTTCGAAATCAACAAAGGAATGAGCACAGGATCTGAACTACTGAGTTTCACAGCAGCAACATGACCTGCTAGCAGTACACACATCAAGTCATGAAATCCCACTGCAGGAATATTACCGGCCATCAAGATCCCAACCTTTAAGTCAGAAT
This sequence comes from uncultured Limnohabitans sp., assembly GCA_964521585.1. Taxonomy (GTDB): domain Bacteria; phylum Bacteroidota; class Bacteroidia; order Cytophagales; family Cyclobacteriaceae; genus Algoriphagus. The sequence continues at coordinate 16,449 of CAZFSC010000021.1, read as the reverse complement.
TCGTCTCTGGCAAGGAGTAATTTGCAAGCCAGTCACTTAATTTGCTTTGTTTCAGCATAGATGCTATTCCTGACAAAGCCTGTGACACAGCTTCTGGCGTAAACCAGCTATTGGCATTTTGCGCTCTCCATTGAATTTCTTCCAACTCTTCTGGACTTAACGTTTCAATCACTTCACCCAACTTTGACAATCCTTCTATACGCGCTTTCGAATCCATAGCTCTGTTTGAAAAACCAAATTTACCTATTTTGAAGAATCTACCTTAGAATTGAATTAAATTAGTTAGTACAACAACTTTTTTATTGTCTGTCAGTTTTATGGTTATTACTTTTGAGGATTAAAAAATTGAAGTCATGGCTATAATGATCACCGATGAATGCATCAATTGCGGTGCATGCGAACCTGAATGCCCAAATACTGCCATCTATGAAGGCGGAGTGGAATGGACTTGGGGCGGGGGAACAAATTTAAAACAAGTAACTCTTCCTGATGGATCTGTCGTAAGTGGGACAGAAAAGCAAGAACCCTTATCAGATGAGTTTTACTATATCGTAGCAGATAAGTGTACTGAATGTAACGGCTTTCATGAGGAGCCTCAATGTGCTGCAGTATGTCCAGTTGATTGCTGCGTCGATGACCCAGAGCATCGAGAGACTGAGGAGGAATTATTGGCGAAGAAAGAATTTATGCACGGCGAATAAAAGGTAGTTAGACTACCTTTTTTTATTTCATAATTGATTATAAGCCTTTTAAATACTCCTTAACCCCTTTCCTTTAAAAAAGTAGGCTTATTGATTGAAATCTCATTACGAATTGTTTTATCTTAGATCGCATTAATTAACCCCGTACCCAAACTGAAAGCACTGTGGAAGATCAAAGAGGCTACAATAGAGAGGAAATCTTCTCTAAAAAAGTAAAAGCAGGAAAACGCACTTATTTTTTTGATGTCAAATCAACTCGTGCAAACGATTATTATTTGACAATTACAGAAAGTAAGCGCAAAATGAACGGTGAATCATTCACTTATGAAAAGCATAAAATTTTCCTTTATAAAGAGGATTTCTTCAAATTTGCTGAAGCCCTGAATGAAGCTGTGGATTATGTGAAGCATGATCTGATGCCTGAGGTTGATTTCGAGCAATTTGAGAAGGAAGATGAGAATGAAGAAATCAATACCGATTTGAAATGGGAATAATCTTTATTCCGTTTTATTTTTCCCCATTCGAGAAATAGTATCTTTAAAGGAGGCTAAAATGCCTCCTTTTATTGTGAAATATATGCAACGTTTCTTTGCTTATGTGATCCTTTTTATCGGTCTGTTCCTCCTATTTGGATGGTACTTCTCGAATATTACGCTTTACCTAATCATCTCTCTGATTCTGGCTGCCCTATTGAGGCCACTCACCAATAGACTTCATGATTTTCATATCTTGGGACAGCACATCCCAAGATGGATAGCCGTATTACTTTCGTATGGCTCAATCATATTGGTGCTCGTACTTTTAAGCTTTTTATTCTATCCCCTGATTAACAATCAGATTATTATCCTCAGCGAACTGGACCTCGATGCGATTTATGAACAGGCTCAGGAACCGGTATCAAAAGTGGAGCGGTTCTTATTTCAATATCAACTTTTAGAAAATAAGCCTGGTTATCTCTTTGGAGAAATCAAAAATTCAATGATTCAGACCATCAAAGACTTTGATCTTACAAGTTTCATAGGTGGAGTGATCAATACTACAAGCAGCCTCTTCATCGGTTTTTTGGCAGTAGTATTTATCAGTTTTTTCTTGCTGCTGGAAAACGGGTTATTGAGAAGAAATCTCTTGAATCTTATTCCCAATCCCTATTTTGAATTATCTGTAGCGACTTTTACCAAAGTCGAAAAACTCCTTTCCAACTACCTGTCAGGTCTATTGATCCAGATGATTGCCATATTTTCATTGGCAAGTCTGGGATTGAGCATTTTAGGTGTGGACTATGCCTTGACTATAGCACTTTTTGCTGCTGTGGCAAATCTGATTCCCTATGCCGGACCGATTTTGGGAGCCAGTTTTGGAATAATCGTGGGTATTTCTTCCGGAACATTCGATACTTCCGCGGAACTTAACATTTTGGTTTTAAAGATTTTATCAGTATTCGCCACCGTACAACTGACAGATAATATTTTGATCCAACCCCTGATCTTTTCGAAATCTGTGAAAGCTCATCCCCTTGAAATTTTTGTTGTTATCTTTGCCGGGGCAAAAATCGCCGGCGTAGTCGGGATGATCTTCGCCATTCCGGTTTACACCATTTTCAGAGTTTCTGTTTTGGAATTCTTCAAAGGGTATAAATCTTATCGAATATTTAAAATAAAACCTACGAATTAATGGCCTTACAATGCGGCATAGTTGGACTTCCGAATGTAGGAAAGTCGACTTTGTTCAATGCACTTTCCAGCGCAAAAGCTGAAGCTGCGAATTTCCCCTTCTGCACGATCGAACCAAATGTCGGTGTAGTCACTGTTCCTGATAATCGTCTAAAAATCCTGGAGCAATTAGTAAATCCCCATCGTGTAATGCCAACCGTGATCGAGTTTGTGGATATCGCAGGATTGGTAAAAGGTGCTAGCAAAGGTGAAGGGCTAGGGAATAAATTCTTGGCAAACATCCGAGAAGTGGATGCAGTCATTCATGTGATTCGATGCTTCGAAGATGAAAACATCGTACACGTGGCAGGCGGTGTGGATCCGATTTTTGATAAAGAAGTCATAGATACTGAGCTTCAATTGAAGGACTTGGAGTCTGTGGAAAAGAAAATTCAGAAATCTGAAAAAATAGCAAAATCAGGTGATTCTAAGGCTAAGAAAGAATTGGAGACCTTACTTCTTTTCAAAAACGCACTTGTAGAGGGGAAAAATGCAAGGTCAGTGGATGTAGACAAAGAAGACTTGGAGGCGGTTCGGGATCTTCATCTTTTGACAATTAAGCCAGTTCTATATGTAGCAAATGTAGATGAGGGTAGTTTGGCCACAGGAAATAAATTTGTAGATGCCCTCCGGGAGAATGTAAAAGAGGAAAATGCGGAAGTTATCGTCCTTTGCGCAGCCATAGAAGCACAAATAGCTGAATTTGAAGATCATGAAGAGAAGGAAATGTTCCTGGCAGAATATGGTCTTGAAGAAAGTGGACTCAACAAATTAATCTCAGCTGCGTACTCGCTACTAGACCTGATCACTTATTTCACTGCGGGTGTTCAGGAAGTGAGAGCCTGGACCATTAAAAAAGGATGGAAGGCACCACAGGCCGCTGGAGTTATTCATACAGATTTCGAACGCGGATTCATCAAGGCTGAAGTGATTAAATTAGCGGATTACCAACAATTTAAAACAGAAGCAGCTTGCCGAGAACAAGGCAAAATAGCCATTGAAGGGAAAGAATATGTAGTAAAAGATGGCGACATCATGCATTTTAGGTTTAATGTTTAATCTTTTCCAATAAAAGTTGTAATTTTGGTGCTCTGCACTTTAATCACCCTTAAAAGCAGTTTTAAAATTATTGTCTCATTTATTTTTAAATCATCGTGAGAGTTAGACTAATATTTTCCTTAAAAAACAAGGGCTCGTACTTGCCGTTCCACCACCAGTACATTCTAGCCCAATTCCTAAAAGGAGTAATCGTAAAAGGTGGTAGAGAAGAGTTTTTCAATTACAACTACTTCAATTTCTCTGGTCTCAAAGGTCAGACAAAAGTGAGTAGAAGTGGATTGCATTATTATTCAAGTTTGGTTACACTCGTTCTTTCTTCCCAAAGTGAAGAATTTATGGACTACCTCCTTGAACAAGTGTTTGCAACTCCAAAAGTTGAATTAGGAAACTTGATTCTGGTCCCAGAGTATACCGAAATCGAAGTAGAACCAACTTTGGAAACGTCCAATAAGTTTGTCTGCATCTCTCCATTGGTATTGATCACTCCGGCATTCAATGAAGAAGCTGGAAAGCGTTTTATCAATCCTGACAGTGACGAGTTTTCGGACTTGCTTTATGAATCCACACTGACAAGGATGGAGCGATCAGGATGGTACACCCCGGAGCAGATGGAGACCTTCTACAAGTTTCAGGTAGTTCCAGACATGGTTTATGTCAACAAACTGAAGGAAGCGCAAAAGAAATTTGCAAGGATCTATGCGGTTTATGATATGGATGTGAAATACGAAGTAAGAGGATATACACTCCCAATTACTTTGTATGCAGCCCCTGAAGTTCAGGATTTCGTTTTCAAATGCGGACTGGGAGCATTTACCCACAAAGGATTTGGAATGCTTGATCTTGCCAACCATAATACAGCAGTAAGAACCAGCACCTATAAATTCAAAAGGGAGGGATTTGTGCCTTACAAACCTTCCGAGCGAGTAAGACAAAATGTTGCTCCTACATCGGAAGAGGGTGAAGGAGATCAGCCATCTGACGAATCATAAAATTGAAAGCCTGCTTACGCAGGCTTTTTTATTGTAATCTTCTCCGGTTTGGGTTCAGATCTACATATCCGGCCAACTGATCATATCGTGATCCTAAACTTCTAAAGTAAATGAAGGTTTCATATTCATTCTCTGTTTCAAAATGACTACCCTCGAAACTCTTGGTTTCAAACTCACCGCTATCCAGCGTAGCAAACTGATAATCGTACCAGCCTTGTTTTAAAAGTAAGGTAGTTTCAAAATGTCCTGTCTTAGGATTCCATTGCATTTTAGCTTCAGGAGATTTTCCCCATTGGGTCAGCGATCCAATTAAGTAAACGGGGCCGGAAGTTTGAGGACTTGAAAAACGAAATGTCACCAATAAATATTCACTTTCAATCTCAGGATTCCCTCCCGGCCGATCGTTAGTTGCGACGAGGTACTGTCCATTTAGATCCAAATATTGAGAATAAACCTGGGTCGGGCGAGGAGTATTGATGACCGCATCCGCATAGATGACATCCGTTTCCACACGAACATCAGCTATATTGACCCCTGTGGCCCGAATGAACCTTAGGTCTACAAATCGGAATTCGTTACCTGCATCAAATTCATTCTGACCGTCAAAGAATTCATACCGCAAGACTTTTGAACTCTCATTCATAAAAGTCGGCTTGGAGAGATTTTTAGCATTATCCCAGCGTTGGTTTTGTCTTAAAACTACTTTGATTTGAGTGGCCGGGTTCAGGACTTCGCCCTGAGAATAATTGACTGCTACATTAATCTGCTGGGAACCTCTGCGATCTTGGGTTTGAGCTGGCGGTACTATTGCTGCTGCCACAGTGAATAGGTCCTCCGAGACCATAAAGCGTTTGGTAATAATCACATTGGATTCATCACGTCCCCGATAAACTTTCAGAATGTAATTACCTGATTTCGTGACATAAGGAAGTTGGAATCGGTAATGAATATATGGGATTCGGGTACTGATCGAGTAATCGTAATCCAGAATATTAAATTCATTAAATGTGACCAGAAAGTCATTGTCCCGAAGCTGGGATTTTTCCCAATCTGCATCACAATGAATCAATTTTGCACTGTATTGCTCCGGTTCATACGCCAAATCATCAAATAACAAAACCAAAGGATTAGAACCAGAAAGCGATATTACCGGAGAATTTAACTGACTCTCGGCAGTAGCACCCAAAGGAAAAAGGCGTACAGATTGGATATGGTCTGTATAGATTTTATCCTCAAGTTGAGCAAAAAGACTGAATTGGATTCCAAAAAAGATAATCCCGAACAAGAACCTTATTTTAATCTTCATTCTGAAAAATAATCAAAATGAGGACCAATTCTAGTTTAAGCAATGACTTCCTGAAGATTTGAAATCTGATCAACCAGTTTTTCCCAGTCTGCATTCAGAATGGAAAGTTCTAATTCAATTTTCTGGTATTTCTCCTGGGCGGCCTGGGCTTCCGCATCATTGCTATAGAGATCGGGATCAGCCATCTTCAATTCCTGGGCTTGTTTTTGGCTTTCCAGTTTTTCAATGTCAGTTTCAAGCTTGGAAAGTTGCTCTTCTAACTTTTTCAGTTCTTTTCTTGCCAATTGAGTCTCTAATGTATTTTTAGAAACTGGCACTGACTCTTTTTTAGGAGCTTTTGGTTGAGGATCTGCAGGTTTTACTTCGATTTGATTCGCTTTCCAGATTTCATATTCTTCATACGTACCAGGATATTCTTTGATCTCATAGTTCTCGATGTACCAAATTTTATTTGCGACACCTTTGATAAAATGTCTATCATGAGAGACAGTCACGAAAGTTCCTTCATATTGCTGCAAAGCTTGAATGAGGATGTTTACCGACTGAAAGTCAAGGTGATTGGTAGGTTCATCCAACAGTAGGAAATTGGCTTCTGAAATCAAGGTTTTGGCTAAGGCGACGCGGGATTTCTCCCCACCGGAAAGCACTTTTATTTTCTTAAATACTTCCTCATTGGTAAACAAGAAGCAACCCAAAACTCCTCTTAATTCCATCTCAGATTTTGCACTGCCCGCTTGAGTCATTTCCTGAATAATCTCATTGTCAAGGGTCAGTGCCTCAAGTTGATGCTGCGCAAAAAATGATTTGATTACATTGTATCCTTCCGTCCGCGTCCCTTCTATCTTCTCAGAACCATCGATAATCCGTAATAAGGTGGACTTCCCTTTTCCGTTGGCTCCTATCAGGGCGATCTTATCACCACGCTCTATCCTGGCAGTGGAGTTTTTCAAAATGACCAAATCCCCGTAGGATTTGGAAACCTGATCCAATACCACTACATCACGGCCAGACTGTTTGGAAAATTTAAATTTAAAATTCACCGACACTTCATCATTGACCACTTCATGCACTTTGTCCATGCGGTCCAGAGCCTTGATTCTGGATTGAACCTGATTTGATTTAGAGGCTTTGGCTCGGAATCGTTCGATGAATTTCTCGGTCTGCTTGATCATCTGTTGCTGATTCTCGTAGGCATTCTGCTGGATTTCCATTCGCTCCAGTTTTTCCTCCTTATAGAATGCATAGTTTCCAGCATAAAGTGTCAAGGTTTGATTAGCCACTTCCACGGTGCTACTGATGCAATTATTCAGGAATGTCTGATCGTGGGATACCACCACCACAGCACCTTCATAGGTTTTTAGATAATTTTCAACCCATTGGATCGAAGGCAAATCCAAGTGGTTGGTAGGTTCATCTAACATGAGCAAGGAAGGCTTTTCCAACAATAATTTGGCAAGCATTACACGCATTCTCCAGCCTCCTGAGAAGGTACGAAGTGGCTTTTGGAGATCATCTGTTTTGAAACCTATTCCCTCCAGGACTTCTTCTGCTTTTGCTTTGATGGTATAACCCTCATTGGCCTCAAATCGCTCCTGAAGAAAAGCCAATCTGTTGATCACCTCTTCCGAATAATCAGTCTCCATTTTTTTGAGCACCTCATCGATTTCATCCTGAAGACTCAGGGTCTCTTTAAATGCAGCCAATGCTACATTCAGAATGCTTTCGTCAGACTGGAATGACAATAAATCCTGATTCAAAAATCCAATTGTGCAATCTTTTGCTTTCTGTACTTCTCCAGAAGTGGGCTGATAGTCTCCATTGATGATTTTAAGCAAAGTTGACTTCCCTGTACCATTTTGTCCGACCAGGCCGATTTTATCCTTTGGCTTGATATGAAGGTTAGCATTTTCGTAAAGTGGACGCCCTCCGATAAAATAGGAGAGATTATTGATCGATAACATGGCGCAAAAATAACATTAAACCCGCTTATAAACCTTTTGAAAGCAAAACAATCTGAACTTTAGTATATTGAATATTTCAAGGATTAAACGATACGATACCCATGAACAATAAACACTCATTGACCATTTTGCTTTTTTTAGCCGCATTGGTTTTGGGATGTAGCCAGAAGCAACCCGCTGATGCTCAATCCCTACAATCTCCAAACAGTGCTAACAAGCGAAGTCTCAAAAATGCGAAAGCTGATCTTCCTTTGGAAAAACTAAAGCTTCCACCAAATTTTAAAATTGACGTCTGGGCGGCAGACATTCCCAATGCAAGATCATTGGCAATCAGCGATAATGGGATTGTATTCGTTGGGAACCGTCAGGAAAACAATGTCTATGCTGTTATTGACGAGGATGGAGACGGCAAGGCAGATGTCAAATTTATATTAGCTGAAGGTCTGAGGATGCCGAATGGAGTAGCCTACAAAGATGGGGATCTCTATGTGGCAGAAGTCAGCCGGATTCTCAGATTCAAGGACATCAAAAACACACTGAATAATCCAAAATACGAAGTCATCTATTCGGAATATCCTACCGAACGACATCATGGATGGAAGTTCATCGCTTTCGGCCCTGATGGTATGCTCTATGTCCCGGTAGGTGCTCCCTGCAATATCTGTGATCCTGAAGAGGATATTTTTGCTTCCATCACCCGAATCGATCCTAAAGCGGCGAATCCTAGCCCGGAAATCTATGCTCATGGCGTAAGAAACTCTGTGGGCTTTGATTGGCATCCTCTGACTGGTGAGTTGTGGTTTACTGACAACGGACGAGATATGATGGGAGATGACATTCCAGAATGTGAATTGAACCGGGCTACCAAACCTGGTCAGCATTTTGGATATCCCTATTGGCATGCTGGTGATGTAAAAGATCCTGAATTCGGAGATCAAGGAAAGGAACAAAGTGCCTACGTAGCTCCTGCCGCCAAACTCGGCCCGCACACTGCTCCCCTGGGAATGAGGTTTTACGAAGGATCGATGTTTCCGAATTCTTATAAAAACCAAATTATTGTAGCGAAACACGGTTCCTGGAACCGAAGTAAAAAATCCGGTTATGTGGTTGCCGTGGAAAAACTGGATGGCAATTCAAATGTGACCGGAGAGGAAATATTCGTATCGGGTTGGTTAAATGACGCCACTCAGGAAGTCTGGGGAAGACCAGTAGATGTACAGGAAATGAAGGATGGTAGTCTGCTGATCTCAGACGATATGGCCGGAGTGATATACCGCGTCACTTATACCGGACAATAAAAAGAGGGAAGCGATTGCTTCCCTTTCTTTATTTTAACCATTCCGGCTTAGTCGTAACCACTTTTGCCTGAAGTTGATTAAGGAGGTTGTACAACCCAAAGTAAGTACGGTTGATATATAATCCATGTCTGGACCCTCTTGCCTGACGGGATTTTTTAAACATCTTATCATTCGAAATCCGGTCTCCGAGCTGAAAAATCTGTTCAAAGAATCCATCGTCTGAGAAATCAAACTCCTCCACATGAAATGGCTTGCCCAGCAAACTGATCATCTCCTTAAAAACTCCTTTGAAATAGCGCTGCTCCTCTGGTGTATCCTTATCTGATATAAATTCAAGATTGTAGAAAATCTGATTCAACTCCTCCTCATTGATCAACAAATCCTTTTTTATCAATGAAAAATAACCCTCATAGAAATCTTCCGGGATCACTTTGACACATCCAAAATCGATAATTCCAAGTTGATCACCTTCTTGCACGATGAAATTTCCAGGATGAGGATCAGCATGTACTTTCTTGAGGTTATGAACTTGGTGATGGTAAAAATCCCAAAGTGCCTGGCCTATTTGATCTTTGGATTTCTGGCTGGGATTGGTATCCAACCATTCCTTCAAATGCTTCCCATTGATCCAGTCCATAGTGATGATCCGATCTGAACTGTATTCATCATAATAGGTTGGGAATTTCAAATTGGGAATGTGCCCACATTCCGATGATATCTCACGGGACCTTTCGATTTCAAGCACGTAATCTGTTTCTTCAAGCAGCTTCTCCTCTACCTCAGCCATGTAGTGATCCAATTCCCGCTCGTTCATATTAAGCAGGCGTAGCGCAAATGGCCTAACCAGCTTCAAGTCAGAGCTCACCGAATCAGCCACTCCGGGATATTGGATTTTCACTGCAAGTAACTTTCCATCTTTGGTTGCCTGATGTACTTGACCGATGGAAGCTGCATTGACAGCAGATCGGGTGAAGGAATCGAAAATCCCTTCGGGTGTTTTTCCAAAATGCTTTTGAAATGTCTTTACCACCAAAGGATAAGATAGCGGCGGAGCCGAATATTGCGCCATGGTAAATTTATCCTGATAAGCTCTTGGCAGGAGGTTTTTATCCATGGACATCATTTGGGCTACTTTCAGTGCTGAGCCTTTCAATTCACTTAATGAATTGTAGATATCAGAGGCATTATTGGAGTGAAGTTCTTCTTTGTCCATTGATGGATTGACCATCTTTTTGGCATAGTGCTTCACATAGTTCCCTCCCACTTTGGCTCCAGTAGAAATGAATTTTGCGGCACGCTGAACCTTCGAAACAGGGATAGCCTGTTGTTCTTTTACTTTGTCAGCCATGATTATTTGGATTGGTAAATGAATTTCGCGAAATCCAAAAAGGAATCCAGCGCACTTTTTCCCATCAGATCAAAAGCCAAATTGACCGACTTTTCGATTGCTGCATCGGTTTTTTCAAATCGCGGAGAGCGATCATCCAGCCAATATTTAAACACGAACCAGACCTGAAACCACATCGCTTCATCGTATCGGTCACTGATAAGTGGTCGATTGGCAATCTCTTCAGTTTCCTTTCCTTCTAAAATGATTTCGTTGGCAAAATCCTTGAATTTTTCCTTGAATTCTGCAACCTCTTTCGGAAATGACAACATCCCTTTTGAACCTTCAGAATAAATGCTCAACAGAAAAGATCTGTTTTTCTTTAACTCCTCAATCCAAGTAAATAGAAAACTGAGAAATTTCTCTCGGGCTGAATACTCTCTGAATACCTCCTGGCTTTCAACTTGACTCAAAGTGTCCTCAAAAAGCTGGACCCAAATGGCCGATTTAATTGCATCAAATGAAGTGAAATACACATAGAAGTCCTCCTCCTTCATCTTTAAATCCTTCGCAAACTTGAAAACCGACTTTGGAGGAGCACCATGCTCAAGGACATGGTTTTTGTAACCTTCCAAAATCAATTTTCTATAATCCTTTTTACTGGTTTTTTTAACCGTCGCTGTTTCCATAATAATGTTTAATCTTCAGAGTGCTAACATTCAAAAGGGCTGGCAGGTTTTCAAAACCACAAAAAAACCGAAGTTTATTTCCTTCGGTTGGTATTTATCAGAAATCTATAGAGTTCTTACTTGCTTACTCGCTCGATCACCAGATTATGATTGGTATAGATGCATACGTCAGCCGCTATATGCAGACTTTCTCTGACCATTTCTTCTGCACTAAGATTAGGAGCAAATTTCTTCATTGCTCGGGCGGCTGATTGCGCAAACATGCTGCCTGAACCTATCGTTGCTATCTCCATATCTGGCTCTATCACATCACCTGTACCTGAAATAATCAGAATATCCTCAGAATCAGCTACGATCATCATAGCCTCAAGTTTGCTAAGCATACGATCTGTACGCCATTCCTTTGCCAACTCTACAGCTGCCCGTTTCATATTATTGCCAAAGGCGGCCAACTTTTCTTCGAATTTTTCCAATAAGGTAAAAGCATCGGCTGTTGAGCCAGCAAAACCAGTCACAATTTTTCCTCCTTGCAAAACACGCAGTTTCTTAACTGTACTTTTTGCGACTGTATTTCCTAAAGTAGCTTGACCATCTGCTCCGATTACTACTTCTCCATTGTGTCTGATGGCTACTACGGTGGTTGATTTTATTCTTTCCATGGGGATATTTTAAATAAGTTAATTCCAGAAAAATCTATTGGAATGATTCAGGTTGATTTGATTGGATACGTTCATTTCAAAAAACGTACAAAAAGCAAAAAGTCCTGAAATCAGGACTTTTTGGCAGATCAACTTAGATCAATATTCTTACAGGATCTTCCAGAAGTCCCTTAAGCGTCTGAAGGAATGCAGATCCGACGGCACCATCGACGACCCGATGATCACAGGAAAGGGTTACTTTCATCAAGTTTCCTATTTTCATCTGACCATCCTTCACGATTACAGTTTCTTTGATACCACCTACAGCTAGTATGCAGGCATCAGGCGGATTGATAATCGCTGTAAACTCATCAATCCCAAACATTCCCAGATTGGAGATTGTAAAGGTATTTCCCTCCCAATCCTTTGGCTGTAATTCTTTGTTTTTAGCCTTTCCACCAAGAGTTTTTGCCTGATGGGAAATCTGAGAAAGGGATAAGCTATCCGCAAATCGAATAACCGGGACAAGCAATCCTTCTTCCACAGCCACTGCCATACCAATATGGATGTGATCATTGTATCGGATTTTATCACCAAGCCAACTGGAATTCACCTTTGGATGCTGGCGCAAAGCTGCAGCTGTAGCCTTAATCACCAGATCATTGAAAGATATTTTGACTGAGGAGATCTCATTCATGGACTTTCTGGCTTCAATTGCTTTATCCATGTTGATTTCCATGGTCAAGTAGAAATGAGGCGCACCAAACTTACTTTCTGCAAGTCTTTTGGCAATTACCTTACGCATCTGAGAGACTTTCTCTTCCCGATAGCTCTCTTGTCCTACAGTCGAAACCCCTGTGCCAGCAGACTCTGGTGCTGCGGCTGAAGCTGGGACGAAATTTTCAATATCACGTTTAACGATTCTACCTCCCTCACCGGATCCACTGACTTGAGTAATGTCAAATCCTTTTTCTTCAGCCATTTTCTTGGCTAGCGGGGAAGCTTTGATTCGGTCACCAGCGGTTGAAGAAGTCTCCGGTTTCTGGACACTTTGAGCAGGCTTACTTTCAGAGGAAGATTTTACTTCAACAGGTTCTTCTTGCTTGGTTTCCTCAGCAGCTTCAGGAGATTCCTCGGTCTGAGCTTTCAATAAAGTCTCGTAATCAGCACCTTTCTCACCAATCACTGCAATTACGCCGTCAACAGGGACACTGTTGCCCTCTTCTACGCCAATGTATAACAACGTACCGTCTTCATACGATTCAAGCTCCATCGTGGCTTTATCGGTCTCCACCTCTGCAATGATTTCTCCTGATTTTACATTATCGCCTACATTTTTCAACCAAGAGGAGATGGTACCCTCCTGCATGGTATCCGACATTTTCGGCATGGTGATTACAGTGGCATTGATTGAAGAGGTATCAATTTTTTCCTTTTTGGACTTCGAGTCCGAACCGGAATCCTGTTTTTTGGCATCTGACTCCTGCTTCTTTTCCTCAGACTCTTTTTTCACTTCTGATGAATCGGATTTTTTCTCAGACTTGGATTCAGATCCTCCCTCCAGCAAATGCTGATAATCTTCTCCCTCCTCACCAATCACAGCAATGACTCCATTTACAGGAACCGAATCTTTTTCTTTGACTCCGATATATAATAGTGTGCCCTCTTCATAAGACTCTAATTCCATGGTGGCTTTATCAGTCTCTACCTCCGCCAAAATATCACCTGGTTTTACACTGTCCCCAACTTTTTTTAGCCAAGAAGCGATAACACCTTCTTCCATGGTGTCGCTCATTTTAGGCATTCTTATTATTTCGGCCATATGTTATTGCGCTCTGTTCATTATTTAAAGTGTCCAAAAATAGTTTTTATAAAGTCTTTATTCAAATTTAAACTAGTAATTTCCGATTGCTTTTCAGCTCCAATCACATATCCTTCTGAAATGCCCTTGATTCATAACAACTCTTACAAAAAACCGAAATGGCTTTTCAACAGTCATCTCGAGACTATTTATCCTGCGATTTTCAGGAAAGTTGAACTTCAAAAACCGGAATTAGAACGAATTCCTACCAGCGACGGAGACTTCCTGGATTTGGACTGGTATCGAAGTGGTAACTCTAAATTGGTGATAATCAGTCATGGACTCGAGGGCAATAGTTTGAGAGCTTACATGAAAGGGATGGCTAAAGTTTTTATTCAAAACGGTTTTGATGCGCTTACATGGAACTTTCGGGGCTGCGGGGAGGAAATAAACAACCAAGTGATTTTTTACCACTCCGGTGCTACTTATGATCTAGATTTTGTGTTTAATCATGCTCAGAAAAATTACCAGGAGATTTACTTGGTAGGCTTCAGTCTTGGGGGTAATCTTACACTTAAGTATTTGGGAGAAAAGAAATCTTCCATTCCAAAATTGAAAAAAGGAGTGGCGATCTCTGTCCCTCTTCATTTAAAAAGCTCTGCAGAAAAAATATCTTCGATAGGAAATACCCTTTATTCTAAACGGTTTTTAAAAACATTGAAAGAAAAAGTAGTGAAGAAATCATTGGCTCATCCGGGAAAAATCCCGGTAGGTGCCTTGAGAAATATCAAAACCTTATCAGATTTTGACGATTATTTCACTGGACCATTGCATGGATTTGCCGATGCTTTGGAATATTACGAAGTGAATTCTTCGCTCTATTTTTTAGATCAGATTGAGATCCCTACTTTGATTTTAAATGCCCAGAATGACCCTTTTTTGAGCACTAAATGCTTTCCGATCCCTTTGGCTAAAAAACTGGAAAAGGTTTTTTTCGAGTTTCCAAAATATGGAGGACATGTAGGTTTTAGTCCGGCTGATTCTGAGTTACCTTATTATTCGGAGCAGCGGGCTATTGAATTTATTGCCAAGGGTTTCTAACTTTCAACTCTCAACTATCCAAAACCATGTGCGGCAGATATTCCCTCAGTAAAAGCAAAATTGAACTTGAAGAACGATTTCAGGCTGAAATGCTTCCTGATTTTGACCCAAGGTATAATATAGCCCCCACTCAACTGGTTCCTGTGGTCACTTCTCAAAGTCCAAAAGGCTTTTCATTCTTTTATTGGGGCATTACTCCTGACTTTGGACAAAATAGACCAGTTGCCCAAAAGCTGATCAATGCCCGTGCAGAAACTGTCAGTGAAAAGGTCACTTTCAAGAGTTCATTTCAGAAACGAAGGTGTCTGATACCCGCAGATGGATTTTACGAATGGAAAAGACTGGGCAAAAAAACGAAAATCCCCTATCGATTTACCCTTCGTGAAGGGGAATTATTTGCATTTGCAGGGATCTGGGACGAATATGAGACGGTCTCCGGAGAGATTCAGCATACTTTTCTGATTCTGACTACCAGCCCGAATGAAAAAGTAGCCGAAATCCATGACCGAATGCCTGTCATTCTGTCTAAGAATGATGAGAAGAAATGGCTGGACTCTTATACTTCAGAAGAAGAACTCAGTAAACTATTAAATCCTTTTCCTTCCGACATGATGCTTGGCTATACCGTGTCGCCTTTAGTAAATTCAGTGGAAAATGATACCCCAGCCTTGATCAAAAAGACATCTCCCATGGATCAGCATGGCAATTATACCCTTTTTGGGTAAAAGGCAGCCACTCCTTCCATCATATCTTTATTGTAAGAGTGAAGGACTGTGTCGATATTTGACCTCTAATCAAAATTCAGCCTGAAAAGATGAATAAATCCAGAATATTAGGAGTCGGTCATTCTGTTCCTGATCGCATAGTCACCAATGATGATCTGTCTAAAATGATGAATACAAATCATGAATGGATCGTTGAGCGGACCGGAATTGAGCAAAGACATTGGTTTACTCCTGGTGTAGATACAGTCACCTCAATGGCTAAAAATGCGAGCGAAATGGCTTTGGAAAGAGCGGGAGTTTCTGCCGGAGAAATTGATTTTATAATTTTTGCGACGATTACTCCTGATTATTTTATACCGGGTAATGGTGTTTTGCTTCAGCGGGAATTAGGGATGGGAACCATCGGAGCTCTGGATATTCGAAATGCCTGCTCTGGATTCATCTATGCCTTATCGATTGCTGATCAATTTATCAAAACCGGAATGTACAAAAAGATACTGGTCGTGGGCGCTGAAATTCAGTCCTCCGCATTGGATAAATCTGACGAAGGAAGATCAAGTTCTGTGATTTTTGCAGATGGAGCCGGAGCTGCCGTACTCGGAGCGGTGGAATCAACTGAACCTGGTATTCTCTCCACCCACCTTCATGCTCAGGGCGAATATGCAGAGGAATTGTATTGCAAAGATCCAGGAAGTAGCCGGGAAGTACGAATCTCTCAGGAGATGTTGGATTCAGGAAGTTTTAATTTGGTGATGAACGGAAATGCAGTATTCAAACATGCTGTCGTCCGATTCATGGAAGTGATTCAGGAAGCGCTTGAAGCCAATAATTTAAATCAGTCGGCCATTGATCTTTTGGTACCACATCAAGCAAACCTACGAATCAGCCAATACATTCAGCAAAAGCTGGGACTTCCTGATGAAAAAGTATTCAATAATATCATGCATATGGGAAATACGACAGCAGCTACTATTCCCATAGCACTAAGTGAGGCTTGGGAGCAGGGAAAAATCAAAGAAGGAGATTTGATCTGTCTGGCAGCTTTCGGGTCTGGGTTTACTTGGGCGTCGGCATTGTTGAATTGGTAAATGGATTCTGGGTTTTCTAAATTGGATCTCAAACTTTGGCTGAATAAGGAACTCATC
>CAZFSC010000020.1:0-33942 GCA_964521585.1 uncultured Limnohabitans sp. | reverse complement strand
GCAATTTTTATCAAAAGAAAATGGGGTAAAAAGTTGCTTTGGGCAGGAATCGGATTGTTACTCTTTTTCACCAATCCTTTTCTATCGAATTTGGCAATGTTGGCTTGGGAGCCTGAATTCAAGTCTTTTAAAGAAATCAAAAATCATGAAATCGGTATCGTTCTCACCGGTGTCACCAATCTGAGCAAGACCGCCACCGATCGTACCTTTTTCCTCAAAGGTGCTGACCGCATCACTCATGCCCTCCAACTCTATCGCATGGGTAAAATCAAAAAAATCCTGATCACCGGGGGTCAAGGCCTCAATCCGGTCAATCCCCAATCCGAGGCCGAGGTATTAAAGCGCTTTCTGATAATGACCGGCATGCCCGAATCAGATATTATGATCGAAGATCAAGCAAAAAATACCGCTCAAAATGCCCAGTTTACCAAAGACTTTCTGGAGGAAAAAGGTATTTCCACCAATCAGCAATTTATCTTGATTACATCCGCATTTCATATGAAGCGAGCCAAAGGATGCTTTGACAAGGTGGGACTAAAAACGGTGACTTTTCCAGTGGATTATTATTCTCATGATGTGAAATTTGATATTCCGGCTTTGATTTTTCCGGATGCAGATTCCCTATCCTACTGGCATAAATTGTTTAAAGAATGGATCGGGATTGGGGTCTATAGTCTGGTTGGATATATGTGATTTAAATCCGGAATTCAGTGATTGTAATTATATAGCTAATTATTTTCCTTGATGCTTCTGGAGAAGCAGCATAGCTTTCCGGATAGATGATTTACCAATATCTGATTCTAAATTCTTGAATTCCAGATTGCCTCCCGGCTCCAGTACCACTCCCACTCCCACCCTTTTTCTTCCAATAAAATCGGGTGATAAGCGATTGCGGCTTTCGCTGTGGGTGCATTAAAAAATCGTTGATCATCAGTCAAGACGGCAGCCTGGGTTCCCTCCAATCTTGTTCGAATCAAATCCATCACGGTCGAAGGTATCTTTCTGGAAAAGGATGGATCGATTGCCCTCAGTCGATTCTTCAAACTCCAGTCAATTTCAAAACCAGGAACTGTTGCCTCAAGAGCTGGAATAGCCCGCTCCTTGCTTTGAGATCTGGTCCAGGATAAAAACTCCCGAAATAACGCAAGACCTGGATTATTCAATTGACTTGGCCTGAAATCCTCGGGGTCTATCGAGCTGATCACATGCAGCATCTTTCTGGCACGGGTAATAGCGACATTCAGACGGTTTTCAGCTCCCGACCTACCCAGCAAGCCAAAGTTGGTCGTCAATTTACCTTCCCGGTTGAAAGCATAGCCTAAGGATAAAATTACCTGGTCAAATTCATCGCCCTGGACATTTTCAATGTTCCGGACTTTGATCCCAACTGATCCGAATCCTTCCTTCCAAAGCTTTTCCCGAATCAATTCCATCTGAAAATAATTACCTGTAACTATTCCGATCGAATCGTCCGGAGAAGTCTGTTGAATAGATTTGACCCTTGACAGCACCGCATCGGCTTCAGTTTTATTCATTTGATTTTCCCAGATACCTTCTACTTTTTGGTAAGAAAAAGGTGATTTCCCTTTTTGCATGGTAGAATAATCGGGTAATGTTTCCAATTGATTCTGGTAAAAATGACGGTTTGAAAAATGAATCAATCCTGGATCAGCAGAACGATAATGGCCAATCAACGTGGTCTTTTCAAAGAAATTGGACGCAAGCTCCAAAAGAGACTCTGCTTCATATTCGATGCCTTCCTCCTCGCTTTCCCACTTGACCTGATAAAAGTCAGAGGGTCTCAATTGCCTTGAATCACCGGCTACCACCACCTGCTTTCCCCGAAGCATAGCCGGTAAGCCTCGCTCTACGGGACATTGTGATGCCTCATCAAAAATGACCAGATCAAATGTCTGAGCCAAAGGAAATAATGCTG
The DNA here is from genome assembly GCA_964521585.1 of uncultured Limnohabitans sp. Lineage (GTDB taxonomy): Bacteria > Bacteroidota > Bacteroidia > Cytophagales > Cyclobacteriaceae > Algoriphagus. The sequence continues at coordinate 32,006 of CAZFSC010000020.1, read as the reverse complement.
AAACTGTCTCAGGGCTTGCTAGCCAGCACGGAATTAACCGGAAAATCTCATCCTCAAAATTTTCCACCAGCTTTCTGACTGGCCACTTTTGACGCTTTTTGCTCACTTGGTGCAATAAATCCCGGTAGGTCACCCGATTTCCAAGTCGATTATACTCCAAGGACTCAGTCAATTGCTCCCTTAATCTAAGTAAGGTCTTAAAACGGACGATTTTACGCTTTTCCAAAATAGCTTCTTTCAATTCTGCCATTTCGGATTTCATTTTCAAGCTTCCTGCTTCAGCGAGAATAGGATTTCGCCTTTCCAGTTCTTCAATCCAGGCATTGTACCAGGAATTCCAAAAGAACCGGATGTTTTCTTCGACTTCAAAATCAGGATTCAACCCAAGTATTTTCTTTGCAAGCAAAATTCGTTGGGGAGACCAGCTATTCAAAAACTGATCGAAAGCCACCAATTCTGAAAAGGTCTGAAGAAAATTCGGGTGGCTGACAGTTTTGTCATCCAAAAGCAACATTCCGATCTGGGAAGCAGTCAGATAAACCTTCCAGGATTCAAGATTCTTCTCAAAATCCCTCAAAAAATTCAAAAGAGACCGAAGTTCTGATCTAAATTCATCCGGATGTTCTACCAAACTTTCCCAATCCCTCAATAAAGCAAGCTGCGGAATCTCATCCCATAATTTCACCCATTCCAAAGACTCTGAAAGTATCGAATCGACTTCGGTCAATTGATCCAAGGAAACCGGTAATCCCTTTGGCAATTTTAATTCTTGAAGCTGCCTGGCTATGGCCAGAAATTCCTCCAGAACGTTTTTGGAATGTTCCAAATTTCGGGAATTGAAGGCAAGTCCATTTTCCGACATCCAGGAAATCAAGTGAGGAAAGCGATTCTCTTTGAAGTTTAGGGTTATCCTCCCCAGCCAGGAAGCCTGAATTTCCCTGATTTCATCCAATTCAATTCTGAGCTTTTCAAGATCATGTGGAATGGAAAAAGAAAGTTTTTCAATCTTATTTAAACTCTTCTTCAGCCAGCTTCCAAAGTCCTGAGCTATTTTTCTTTCAGAAGAAAAAGTCGTCAAAATCAAAGGCAAGCGCTTATTTTTCAGATTCTCAAATCTGAAGATGAGCTTACTGATTTGATCTACAAAGCTTTCTCCGGAGGTGATTTTTCCATAAAAATCCCGAATGATATCCTGGTTCCAATGCCGGGAGGATAAATCCAATGGATAGTTTTCCAACAGCAACACCAACTCGGAAATCTTGGAAAAATGTTCAGTTTGAAAGGCTGAAAAGGATACTCGCTCATTCCAAAATGAGTCTTTAAACTTTAAATGATAGGCACTAAAAACTTTAAACTCCTTCTCAAATGATTGAGCCGCTTCATAGTCCAGCGCCAGAAATAGAGATTTAGATTCCAGTGGCTGAGTTTGAACACTATCCAAATTCAAATACATAGCCTTGATCGGAATTCCTGCAGACTCTGACTCAAAGAGTGCCGTTCGGAAGTTTTCAAATTTCTCTGAAATCCGAATTATGGTTTTGGAAAGCAAGGAAATTTCGCGCTCCAATTGCATCGAATCCAAGCCCCGATTTTCCTCCTGGTAGGTTTCGATGGCATCAATTTGACTTTTGATTTTTTGAAAAAGCAAATTTTGGTCAGCTCTGAAATCATGCACCAGACCTAGAAACTCCCCAAATCCAGCTTTTGCCATGCGCTCATACACCACATCAAGAGCAGCTCTTTTCTGGGAAACAACCAACACCCTTTTGCCCCGGGCTACAAAATCCGAAACCAGATTTGAAATTGTCTGAGATTTGCCCGTTCCCGGAGGGCCTTCTACAACCAGATTTTTGCCTTGCCTGACTCTTAAAAGGACATTTTCCTGGGAAGCATCAAGCGGAAACACAGGGAAAACCTGATCTTCTCTCGGGGCTGCCATCTGGGATTGCTGCGCAAAAAAATCGGTTAGCAATTCTTCCAATGAAGCTGAGGGATAGCGTACGTTAAGCTCCTCATAATCTCCAAAGAGGAAATTGCCCTTTTGGGCAAACTGGCCAAGAAGTGCATAAGTTTTGAGTGACAATTTCCCTTCCTTGAATTTGTCATTATCGACAGAAACCTGAGAATTGGGGAAAGAGCTAATACGATCTTCAAAAAAATCAGAACTGAGTTTGATATGGAAAAAGGACTCTACCATTTTCACCAATGCCAATCTGAACTCAATCGGATCAGTTGGCAAATCCTGAAGTTGATTTTCCAGTGTTTCTGAATCTAAGTCAACCTGCTGCCCAAGCGAATAACTCAGCAAGAAAGCTGAATTCCACTGCCAGGAATCTGTGGGGACCAGCACCCAATTTTGTTCCTGTTTTTCAAGTCTGCACGGCAAAAGCAAAAGAGGAGCTCTCAAAATCTGGCCGTTGAGCATTTTGCCTTCTACAAATGGCCAGGTAAGAAAAAGACTCTCATCGCCTGTTTCCTCCCGGGTAAGTTGATCCCGGAAAGTGATTTTAGAAAGCAATTTTGAGAGCTGATTTATCTGTCCCTGCCTTGGATCAAGTACCGGAATCAAAGGAATTTTCTTCTTTCCCTGAATGATTTTACGCAAAATTTCAAAAGCTGCTTCCCCGTTTAAAAAATCCAGCTCCTGAAGGTCAATCACAGCATTTCCTTCTGTTTTGGGGAGGTAAAGGGATTTATTCCTGGCAGAAAGATCTGTCAGTTTGTTGAGATAATGTTGAAAAACAGATCCTGCCATTTACTTGAGTGGGGAATCCGGTTCCTTGGCCATTTCCCGGTAGACAATCTTATCCATCATGGCAGGAAACCATTTATTCAGGAATACAGCAAGTTTACCTTGAGTAGTTAGGACCAAATCACGTCTTTTCTTTAGGATGGCATTCATCATCGCTTCGGCCACCTGATCCGAACTCATCATCTTGGATTCGTCCCGCGGTGATTCACCTTGGGCTTTGCCTTCGGCAGTCAAAGCGATGTTTCGGATATTAGAGGCAGTAAACCCGGGAGCAACCACCAGCACATGTACGCCTTTCTTCATTACTTCTGTTCGCAATGATTCAAAAAAACCATTCATTGCATATTTACTCGCGGTATATGCTGTACGGGCAGGAGTACCCCGGTAGCCGTTGATAGAAGAAACACCGACAATAGATCCCTTATTTTTCAGGAGCTCTGGCATGCAATATTTGGTAGCATAGACAGTCCCGTAAAAATTGGTATCCATTACTTTTCTGAAAACATCCAGATCCAGGTTCTCAAAAAGTGCCCGCATAGAAATCCCGGCATTGTTGATCAAAATATCGATTCGTCCAAAACGGGCGAGCGTTTCTTCTGCCATGCGCTTATTGTCTAGTTCTGAAGCTGCATCAGCATGGATGGAAAAGACTTCAACTCCTTGGTTTTCCAGTTTTTTGGAAGTGATTTTCAATTTTTCTGGACTACGACCCGTAATAGCGACTTTAGCCCCCTCTCTACCAAAAATGGAAGCACAGGCCTCTCCAATTCCTGAAGTTGCACCAGTAATCAGTACGACCTTATCTTTGAATTTCATAGCTGTGAATTAAAGCATAAAGATAGGCAATGGGATTCCTTTTGAAAATTTGAATAAAAATTGAAGCTAAGTCTATCTCAGTTGGTATTTATCAAATCACCTCGATGGCGCTCAAGAAGGATTTTTTTTATACAATAAACACGCACCACGCTCGCTAGCCTCCTGAAGATCGAAACACTTTGAAAAATTTCAAATCATCCCTTTAGCCTGGTAAAAATTTTAAAAACCTCCCTCAGAGAGGCGTTCCTATTGTAAATCCGAATATTGTCACCAATAGAACTCAAATCCTCCTTTTTCCCTAATTTTGCGCCCATGTCGAGAAAAATGAAAAATAAAATCATCACTAATCTTCGGATCGAGCGGATTGCTTCGGAAGGCAAATGCATCGCACATCACGAGGAAAAGGTGGTTTTCGTCACTGGAGTGGCCCCGGGAGATGTGGTGGATGTACGAATCACCAAGGGTAAAAGCTCCTTCATGGAAGGTGAGCCAGTCAAATTTCATGAATACTCTGCCGAACGCATCGAACCTTTCTGTCCGCATTTTGGCACTTGCGGGGGCTGCAAATGGCAGCACATCAATTATGATCTTCAGAAAACATACAAGCGACAACAGGTCCTTGATCAGTTTCAGCGAATCGCTAAAGTGGCTATTCCAGAGGTCATGCCGACTTTAGGTTCCAAAAAAACCAAATATTATCGAAATAAGCTTGATTTCACTTTTTCAAATAAAAAATGGCTGACACTTGATCAAATCCGATCGGGAGAAGAGTTTGATCGAAATGCCTTGGGTTTTCATATCCCAAAAATGTTTGACAAAATTATCGACATTGATCATTGTTACTTACAGGGGGGGATTTCCAATGAAGTCAGAAATGAACTTCGTGCCTTTGCCTTAGAAAATAGCCTGAGTTTTTATGACATCAGAAATCAGGTAGGATTGCTACGAAATCTCATTATCCGGACCACCAGTACAGGAGAAAGTATGGTGATTGTCCAGTTTGGAGAAAATGACCCGGAGTCAATTAAGACAGTCATGGAATTCTTAAATCAGAAATTCCCGGAAATAACATCCCTGATTTACGTCATTAATCTAAAAGGAAACGAAACGTTCCATGACTTGGAGTTGGTGACTTTCGCAGGAAAAGATTACATCGAGGAAGAAATGGAGGGATTAAAATTCCGGATCAGCCCCAAATCTTTTTATCAAACCAATTCGGAGCAAGCTTACGAATTATATAAGGTGGCCCGAGATTTTGCACAGCTCAAAGGTGATGAAGTCGTATATGATCTCTATACCGGTACAGGAACTATTGCAAATTTCGTAGCACGCCAAGCAAAGCAAGTCATCGGAATCGAATATGTACCTGCGGCTATAGCAGACGCAAAGCTCAATTCTCAAATCAATGGCATCGAGAATACTATTTTCTATGCCGGTGATATGAAAGACATGCTCAATGAAGAATTCATCGCTAATCACGCCAAACCAGACCTAATCATCACCGATCCTCCGAGGGCAGGTATGGATGAGAAAGTGGTCGAAATGCTTCTTCGCCTGGAGGCGCCTCGCATCGTCTACGTGTCTTGCAACCCTGCCACTCAGGCACGTGATGTCGCGCTTTTGGCTGAAAAGTATGCGGTTGAAAAAATTCAGCCGGTGGATATGTTTCCTCAAACCTACCACGTAGAAAACGTAATCAGCTTAATCTTGAAGAAATGATGAGAGACGAAAATGCACCCGAATTAGACGGAAAATACCTGGGTACTATTACCAGTGATTTTGTAAAGATCTCCGACACCTTGAAGGAGGCTTCCTATCAAGTACGGTCCAGAAAGTTTTCCGATTACCCTATTTTCCCGATCTCCAAAGAGATGCAACCCATCGGGAAAATCTTTATCGGGAAAGCAGAGAAAGACTTGGATTGGAATTATTTCATCACCTACCTCGATGAGTTTATTCAGCGAAAATTAATTGCCGAAGATGCGGTAGAAGATTTCCAAAAAGCTTATAAGGACCCTGATGAATTCTGCTGTCTATTTGTGATCGATGGTGCCTTCACGAGCTTTGTATACATTCCTTATCCCAATGATTAATACTCGCTGAAGGTCTCAAAAAAAGCTTTACTGATTATTACAGTAAAGCTTTTTTATTATTTGACTACGAGGATTTTAAGCGTGTTTAAGAAAACCTGAAATTCAGCCTCACTCTCCAGCGGTTCATCTTACTTTTAGTGGGTCTTAGGAATTTATTTTAAGAATCGAACTGATTCTATTTTTCAAAAATGCTTCCAGCCTTGCGCCTTAATCTGCACCGCTGTCCCACTTTTGGTTACCAGATATTTTCCTTCTTCTGGTTTAGTAATATGACCGATGAAATGAATATCAGGATGCTTTTCCAACTTCTCAAAATCCTCCTGCGATATGGTAAATAGCAACTCGTAATCCTCTCCTCCATTCAAGACACAGGTGATCGGATCCAGGTTCAACTCGACCGCCGTATCAAAAGTCTGCTTATCGATCGGTAATTTATCTTCATAGATCGTTGCACCAACTCCAGATGACTTGCAGATATGGAAAATTTCCGAGGCCAGTCCATCCGAAATATCCATCATGCTTGTAGGCACCACTCCCATTTCTCTGAGTTCATGGATGATGTCCATCCTAGCGTCGGGTCGAAGCTGCCGGCTGGTCACCACGGTGTATTTATCCAATTCAGGCTTCATGTCAGGATTGGCCATGAAGACTTGTTTTTCTCTTTCCAATATTTGCAAGCCGACCAAAGCCGCGCCCAAATCCCCTGTCACGCAAAGAATGTCATTGACCTTGGCACCAGAGCGGTAAGTAATTTCATTTGCTTTGGCTTCACCTATTGCAGTGACGGAAATTACCAATCCGGATCTTGAGGCAGTCGTATCTCCTCCGATCAAATCTACTCCGTAATGATCACAAGCTGCATAGATCCCCTCATAGAGTGCTTCCACCGCTTCTACCGAAAACCGATTGGAAAGTGCAATGCTCACTGTGATCTGCTTCGGGATTGCATTCATGGCCGCGATGTCAGATACATTCACCGCCACAGCTTTGAATCCCAGATGTGGCAAAGGAGCATAGGAAAGGTCAAAATGGACTCCTTCCAGTAGCAGATCGGTAGTCACTACTTTCACATGATCTCCCGCATCCAAAATAGCTGCATCATCTCCTATGCCTTTCAACGAGGAGGAATTCTTGATTTTGACCTTTTTATTCAAGTGATCAATCAATCCAAATTCTCCTAGATCACTGATCTCTGTTCTTTTCTCTGACATGATTCCTTTTTTGATTTACGAAATATGATTTACGAAGTCAGATTAGACCTCACATTAGGTTATAAGTAGTAGACTCTTGCACTTTGCAACCTCTCAACTTTACAACCTTCCAACTTTTCAACCTTCCAACCTTCCAACCTTTCAACCTTCCAACTTCAAAACTTCTCTTGACACAACTCAACCAAAACCCCATTTGTACTTCTGGGATGCAAAAATACAACTAATTTATTGTCCGCACCTTCCTTGGGGATTTCATTGAGGATTTCAAAGCCAGCTGACTTAAGCCTGGCTACTTCTGCATGGATATCCTCGACATCAAATGCAACATGATGAACACCTTCTGACTTACGGTCAATAAATTTCGCAATAGGGGAATCTTGCCGGGTAGCCTGTAGCAGCTCAACTTTAGTCTCACCTACCTGAAAAAAAGAAGTTTCCACTCCTTCTCCTTCCACTTTTTCGGTTTTGAAATGTGCTTTTCCCAGCAATTTCTTGAAAAGGGCATTTGATTTCTCTAGATCAGAAACTGCTATTCCGATATGTTCGATTTTCCTCATCTTGAAATTTCTTATATTTGAACTGAATTATTTTTTCGGGTCTGCTGTTTTGCCCCTGATTGAAAATAGAAAATAAAGGTACAAAGATATGATAATCGTTTCCGACAAAGCCAAGGCGCGAATCTTGGAGCTAAAGAAGGAGGAAGGAAGAACCGAAAATGAAAATATTCGGGTTTCGGTGAAAGGTGGCGGATGCTCCGGTTTGATGTATGATCTGGGTTTTGATGCAACCCAGTCTGAAACCGATCACGTTTTTGAAGACAAAGGAGTGAAAATTCTGGTCGATCGAAAAAGCCTCCTTTATCTTGCTGGGACTACTTTGGAATTTACCGATGGCTTGAATGGCAAAGGTTTCCAATTCGTAAACCCAAATGCAAACCGAACCTGCGGATGCGGGGAAAGTTTCTCCGTGTAATCTCTTTCTCAAAATTTTAATAAACAGCCTCACAAGGGCTGTTTTTTTTGCCGATGATTAGGTTCTAGCAAGATTATTCAGCTGGAATAAAAACCCAATCCATGCTGATCACTTTTATTAGTCGGCTTTCCCCAATTTCGCCTTCAATCCTTACCTTTGCCCACATAAAACACAAACCCAAATTCATGGAAGATCAAATCAAAAAAATTCAACTCAACGACCTGCACGTAGCGCTAGGCGGTAAAATGGTGCCTTTTGCAGGTTACAATATGCCCGTAAGATACAGTTCTGACAATGAAGAGCATCTTTGTGTGCGCAATGGGGTTGGGGTTTTTGACGTGTCTCACATGGGTGAATTTATGGTGGAAGGACCTGAAGCTCTGAACTTGATTCAAAAGGTCACATCCAACGATGCATCTAAACTAGTCAACGGCCAAGCGCAATATTCTTGCTTTCCAAATGAAACGGGAGGAATTGTGGATGATTTGATCGTCTATAAGTTTGAAGATGAGAAATACATGCTTGTGGTGAATGCTTCCAATATTGAAAAAGATTGGAATTGGATAAATCAGCACAATACCATGGGTGCAAAACTGAGCAATATCTCAGATGGAATTTCACTTTTCGCTGTTCAAGGCCCAAAAGCCATCGAAGCTGTTCAATCCCTTACTCCGGTAAATCTATCTGAAATCAAATTCTATCATTTCACTGTGGGTGAATTTGCAGGAAAAAAAGATGTGATCATCTCCGGAACAGGCTACACTGGCTCAGGAGGATTTGAAATCTATGTGAAAAATGAAGATGCCGAAGAAGTCTGGAATGCCATCTTCGAGGCAGGAAAAGACTTCGATATCAAACCAATCGGGCTTGGAGCCCGGGACACACTTCGGATGGAAATGGGCTATTGCCTCTACGGAAATGATATCAATGATACCACTTCACCACTCGAAGCCGGATTAGGTTGGATCACCAAATTCACCAAAGACTTCATCAACTCAGAAGCATTGAAAGCCCAAAAAGAAGCTGGTGTGACTCGCAAACTGGTGGGATTCATCATGCAGGAGCGGGGTATCCCTAGAGGCCACTATCCGATTCTGGATTCCGCAGGAGAAGTCATCGGAGAAGTGACTTCCGGTACTCAATCTCCAAGCATGGGTATAGGAATCGGAATGGGTTATGTGAAAACAGAATTTTCAAAACCAGGTACAGATATCTTTATTCAGGTGAGAAATAAGAATTTAATGGCACAGGTAGAAAAACTGCCATTGCTCAAAGCATAATGAGGAAAGTAGAAATCTGCTTCAGTCCCGAACTGATTCATTTACATGAGCTCAAAGGTAAAATCGTGGTGGTAGTCGATATTTTTCGTGCTACCTCCACGATGATTTCCGCCTTGGGCAATGGAATAGAAGAGATTAAAATCTTTGCAGACTTAGAAGCATGCAGAGCACTTTCCCACGCCGGCTACCTGATCGCAGGTGAGCGGAATGGACTTACTGCTGAAGGTTTTGAGTTGGGTAATTCTCCCATTTCCTATATGGATCATGCTTTCCAAGGAAGAAAACTGGCCATGACCACCACCAACGGGACTTTGGCAATTTCTAAATCAATTGGAGCAGACGAGATTCTAATCGGGGCATTTCCCAATCTTTCCGCAACGGTCAGCTATTTGCAAAATCAAAATAAGGATGTCTTAATCCACTGTGCCGGCTGGAAAGGAATGTTTAATTTAGAGGATTCACTTTATGCAGGAGCTTTGGCGAAAAATCTGGAGTCAAGCCATCAGGCTGATGAAGATGGGGCTATTGCAATGAAGGCCCTATATGAAAACGAAGGCCATGATCTTAAAGGGTTTTTGTCCCAGGCTTCTCATGCCAAACGACTGCAAAATCATAACATAGAAGCTGATATAGATTTTTGCCTGACTTTAGACCTCTTTACGCTGGTCGGTAAAGTAGAAAATGGGACATTGAAAAGTGTCCCGATTCAAAATGCCTCTCCAAAAGTGAAGTAAAACTTCAAATCCTCCCCAGGCGAATGAGCTAAATCTAAGCGTAGATTTAGCTTTTTCTTTTTTGACAGCTGAAATCTTCCTCCGAGACCATAGGTGATTTTCGTCTCGTTTAGCTTAAAATCATTCTCCTTAGAAAATACATTCCCAGCACCTGTGAAAGCCACTGCACCCCACCTGGGGAGAAATTTCCAGCGGTATTCCCCTTGCAAAAGCAGCATATTTCGATCCCGAAACTTACCTTCGAGCAGTCCTCTCATTCGCTTATTACCACCCATCATCGGCAAACCGAAAAAAGGTACACCTGAGCTAGAGAACTCAGAATACAGGTTGCCTACCAGAATTTGATTTTTGCCAGTTGGAAAAATTTTCCTTAAATCCACAAACAACCGATTATAGTCAAAATTACCTCCAATTGCCCGATCAAATCTTTGAAAACTTAATTCCCCATAATAGCCTGAAGTAGGGTACAACTGATTATCTCTGGAATCATACACCAGCCAAGGGCCTATTCCACTAATTTTACCACCCTCACTGCCTCTGAAATCACCAGAAATCAATTGCCCATCGGGATCAAAAGAATCTAACTCAAAATTGTCGTATGCATATTTGCCACCTAGAAAAAGGTTTGTTTTGATCTGTCGTGCATAGTCAAACCTAATCCGGGGAAGTTTGGCTGAAAAGACTTCCTGATCAGACGCTTGAACCTGAGCACCAATTCCATAGAAAAAGAAAACGTAATCATACCAGCCCACTTCTCCGGCATATAGGTTTGTGTTTGCAGAGCTGAATATTCTCCAATTTCCAAAAAGCAAGGTTTGCTTGAGCAGGGAATACGCCGCACCTAATGAAGCTTGACTTTCATAGGTAATTTCAGGATTATCCCCTAGCTTAAAAGTGCTTACCGCTCCCGCTCCAAAGACCCATTTCGTCTCAGGGGTATAATAGATAATAGGAAGTACGCTGAAAGTGGGTTTATCAATGGAGTCATTTCGCTGCGCAAAGCAAGGAACAGATAAGAGTAAAAAAAGAATTACAAGCCTCACACAGGAATATACGCAACTTATCATTGATGGGGATTTTCAGGATCTAAAAACCGCTCCACTCCATAAGGACAATTAAACCGAAACCCAGAAAGAAGCTATTTCAATTTCTCATTGTTCCGGTGACGATCTGAATCACGCTTATTTTTTTTATCCAGATTTTTGCGAAAAGCTTCTGTTAAGTCTACCCCAGTTTGATTAGCCAGACAGATCAGTACCCATAGTACGTCTGCCATTTCATCTCCTAGATCCTTGCCCTTATCCGAATCTTTGAAAGATTGCTCCCCATACGTTCTGGACATGATCCTGGCCAACTCCCCCACTTCTTCCATCAATATTGTCATATTCGTAAGCTCATTGAAGTATCGAACCCCTACGGTTTTGATCCATTGATCCACTTGGGCTTGGGCATCTGATAAAGTAATTTCCTTTTCCATCAAATTCTGTTGGTTAATTTCAAATTAATAAAAACACCTTTTTCTAAAGAGGTTCAAATCAAATCTATTTCCTGCCGAATTTATCAATACTCAAATCATTTTTTAATCAATTTGGGTGAATGAAAACCGGCAAATTTCCCCTAGTTAAAGAATTTAGGCTGAATTAAATTCCTAGCCAGCTCTAGCAAAAATTGAAAACCCAACCAATGTCTGGAATCATTATATTGCTAGACCTATCTAAAATCCTAAAAATTATACTAATTCATAAAGCGCAATTATTCTATATTTCAATCGATCATGAAAGTTAAAACTCCGACTCTGAGTTCCATTCTTTTTGTTTGTTTTGGTCTTCTGATCTATACCCCTTTTGCATTTGCCCAAAAAAATAGTGAGTCGCTTCCAAATATCGTATTGCTGCTAGGGGATGATCACGGCTGGGATGAGACAGGCTACAATGGTCATCCTTATCTCCATACGCCAGTCTTGGATGAACTTGCTGCCACTGGGATGCGGATGAATCGATTTTATTCAGCATCCCCGGTTTGCTCTCCAACCCGGGGAAGCATATTGACTGGTCGTCATCCAAATCGATACGGAACTTTTACTGCAGGATTCTCTATCCGGCCGGAGGAAATCAGCATTGCACAGCTTCTACAAAGTAAAGGATATGCCACAGCTCATTTCGGCAAATGGCACCTTGGCCCGGTAAAAAAAGATTCACCTACCAATCCCGGTGCTATGGGTTTTGATGAATGGCTTTCACATGATAATTTCTTCGAAATGAATCCGGCGCTTTCACATAATGGTGCTGATCCGGTCGTTTTTCAGGGAGAAGGCTCTCAGGTTTTGATAAATGAAGCTAAGCGGTTTATTGAGCGAGCCAAAAATGACGGAAAGCCATTTTTTGTGGTTATCTGGTATGGGTCCCCTCACGAACCCTATAGCGGTCTTCGCGAAGATTTAGACCGATATTCCGATCTTCCGACAGATTTTGGAAACAAAACAGTCCGGCTTACTTCCAATGAAAATGGACTGGCCGTCAATCGGAACCAACGTGAAGTCCTTCAGGAGCGTTTTGCAGAAATCACAGCAATGGATCGAAGTATAGGTGATCTGAGGATTTTTTTGAAAGAAAAAAATCTTCGTGCTAACACCCTACTCTGGTATTTTGGAGATAACGGTACTCCAAAGGAAGCAAATGCCACTGTTCCCTTTCGGGAAGAAAAGGGTAGTATCTACGAAGGAGGCATTCGGGTTCCAAGTGTGATGGAATGGCCAGAAAAAATTCTAAGCCCCATTCAAACCAACACCCCAATGAATTCAACTGATATTTTTCCCACGCTTTGTGAATTACTTCAAATTGAAGTTCCTGATCGTCCTTTGGATGGGATCAATATTCTACCCTGGATGACAGGTCTGGAAAAACCACGACCTACCACCATGAAGTTCTGGAATGGGAGTCCAAGAGACGGCTCAGCTGAAAATAGCCAACCTTATATCGATCCTAATTTGCAGGAAGGCACCTCTCCTCTAGTGAAGTTGATGAACGGAAAAGCTACCCGTGATTTTAAAAATTTTATCCAAATCGACATTCAACCCCAGGATTATCTAGGAGCAAAAGCCATCATGGATAATCAATATAAATTAGTCATCCACGAAGACCAAACCGGTAATACTTTGCGGGAACTGTATGATCTTCTTGCTGATCCGGGCGAGATTTATAACCTAATTAAAACCCATCCGGAAGTTGCCCTTATCCTTGAAAATGAATTAAAGGCCTGGCAAACGTCTGTTTTGGAAAGTCTGACCGGAAAAGACTATAAATAAGTCATTTTGGTCTTTTAAAAATCACTTAGCTTCGAAACTCTAAGATCTCTATTTTCATGAAAGCCCTTATTTATCGTGAATTCCAGTCCACTCTCCAAATAGAAACTGTCCAGGATCCAAGCCCTGTTCCAGATGGGGTGGTTATCCAAGTCAAAGCGACAGGGCTTTGCCGCAGTGACTGGCATGGCTGGATGGGACATGATGCAGATATTGTTTTACCGCATGTTCCGGGTCATGAATTCGCAGGTCAGATTGTGGCGGTAGGCAAAAATGTCAAAAAATGGAAATCAGGGGACAGGGTCACAGTGCCTTTTGTCTGTGCTTGTGGTGTCTGTCCTACCTGCTCCTCTGGCAATCAACAAATCTGCGATAATCAATTCCAGCCAGGATTTACCCACTGGGGATCATTTGCGGAATTCGTAAGAATTGATCGGGCCGATACCAATTTAATCGGCCTTCCGGATTCCATGAACTTTGAAACTGCTGCCAGCTTGGGCTGCAGATTTGCCACCTCTTTTCGGGCTGTGGTGGACCAGGGAAAATTATCCGGAGGGCAATGGTTGGCCGTCTTTGGATGCGGGGGTGTAGGCTTATCTGCAATTATGATTGCCAAGGCTTTAAGCGCACAGGTCATCGCCATCGATATTTCTGAAAAACAACTAAATCTGGCAGGAAAACTCGGGGCTGATTATTTATTGAACCCATCTTCCACACCTTCGATCGCAGAGGCGGTTCTAGAGATTTCCAGAGGCGGGGCACATGTTTCAATTGATGCCTTGGGAAACAGCAATACGGCGTATCAATCCGTTTCAAGTTTGAGAAAAAGAGGCAAACACATCCAGGTGGGGCTTTTATTAGAGAAAGAAAAAGATACAGCTTTGCCCATGAATCTGGTCATCGCCAAAGAACTTGAAATCTTGGGAAGTCACGGGATGCAAGCATGGAGGTATCAAGAGATGATGGAAATGATTCAATCAGGTTTGTTAAATCCTCAACAGCTAATCGGCCAGAAAATAAGCTTGGAACAAGCTATTTCAGCTTTACCCCAAATGAATAGTTTCCAAAATGAAGGAATTATTATCATCGATAAATTTTAATTCCTTCATTCATCATTTCAGAGCAAACTAGCCAAGAGAAAAATTCTGATTGATCGAAGATGGAACGTCTTCTTCATAATGGCTGACATAAATCAAAGTAATGGAAGTGAATTCACAGATTTTCTGGATTGTTTCCTTGAAAAGAATCCGCTGATATTCATCCATGCCCTGAGCGGCTTCATCCAAAATCAATAATTCCGGATTCTTAATCAGTGCTCTAGCAAGTAAAGTCCATCGCTGCTGTGCCAGGGACAGTCGATTCAAAGGCCTCTCTCCCACTTCCCCGAGTTTAAATAGCTGCATCCACTGCGCTGCCAACTTTTCCTGCTTTTCACTTACTTTTCTGAATAAACCCATCGTATCAAATAGCCCAGAGAGAATCACTTTCCGGCAAGTTTGATTCAAAGGAAAAAATCTGACTAATTCAGGAGCCACAAAACCAATCGGTCGTTTCACATCCCAAATACTCTCTCCAGTGCCTCTTTTTCGACCAAACAACCAGATATCCTGTGAATAGGCCTGAGGGTTTTCACCAATCAGCAGACTGATAAGTGTAGATTTTCCAGCTCCATTTTTACCTTTCAACAACCAGCGTTCCCCAGCTTCGATTTTCCATGACAAATTCGAGAGAATTTCTTTTTGACCATATTTAATGGTGACTGCATTCAACCAGACCGGTACAGCAATTTGATGTTCAAATGGGGGCAGCAAAGTTTCCAATAACTTCCAGTCGAATGCATGGACTGGTTTTGTCATCGGGTGAAATTTCTGAAAATCCTCTACCAAGAATGTTTTCATTGATCCGGATGGATGAATGTATCCGACATGAGAAATGCCCTCGGGAATTTCACCTGCAGAAGCAGTCATCAAAACCCGTATTCCAGACTGGATAATTTCAGTTAAAATTCGTCCAAAATTCGCTCTGCTTTTTACATCGAGCCCGGTCATGGGCTGGTCCATCAAGTATAATTTTGGTTGATTCATCAAGCCTTTCGCGAGAGCCAACCGTCGGGTTTCGCCATTGGAAAGCTTGAGAATGGATTTATCGAGTAGGTGGGTGAGTTGAAGTAATCGGGACACTTTATTCAAAGTCCAAGGGCCTTGGACTTTGGGCTGTATTTCTTCCAAAATTTCCCTGACCGTAGCTGCTGCTTCGGATTCTGAGGAATTGAACCGTTGTTGAAAATAAAAATTCTGGAGATTGGAGCGATTCTTAAACTCATATTTCTGCGAAACATAGGAAATCAAATCCCTGAAACTATGAACTTCACCTGCTGTTGACTTTTCAGCAAGGTAGGCTGTGGCAAAAAATCTGGAAATCTCACCGGATGAAATTACAGTGTTTCCTCGGATAGTTTCAAGAAATGCAGTCAACTGTTCTCCGGATTCACCTACAATGGCCCAATTCTGCTCAGATTCCCAATTAAAATTGAGATTTTCAAAAATAGCTTGCCCTTTAAAAAGGACTTTTGCGTCATTGATTTGGATAAGGGACTGCGTCAAATTTTGGCGGATTTATCTCATAAGATTGCTATTTTTTTTAAAAACCTATTTCCGGTCCCTGCTATCGATTAGAATTGTCACCGGTCCATCATTCACTAGCGAGACCTTCATATCTGCGCCAAACTCGCCAGAGCCGATGGGCTTTCCCAGAAGATTTTGAAGTGAAGAGATCATTGCTTCATAGATTGGAATCGCTTTTTCGGGCTTTGCGGCTTTGATATAAGATGGTCGGTTGCCCTTTTTGGTACTGGCATGAAGGGTAAATTGAGAAATCAATAAAATCTCGCCATCCACTTCCAGCAGACTTTTGTTCATTACTTCGTTTTCATCAGGAAAGATGCGCAGGTTGACAATCTTTTTAGAAAGCCAATCAATATCCTCCTCCCTGTCAGCATCTTCGATTCCAATTAGAATCATCAATCCCTGACCGATTTCTGACTTTATTTTTCCGTTGATTTTGACTGAAGCTTCGCTTACCCGCTGAATTACTGAGATCATTTGCTTAAATCCTGCATTTCGGCTGAAGATACGATTTCGACTGATGACTCGATATCAGAAACGGCCTTTTTGACCATTGCCTTGGCGACCTTGTAATCGTAAATCGGCCTGCCTTTTTTCCAAAGACTAAACCAAACCAAAGGCTTCATGAAAATTTTGGCAATTTCTTCTCCCAATCTGAATTCCTTTCGATTTCCGAGCAAGAGGGAGGGACGGAAAATCCCTAAATATCCAAAATTGATATTCCTGAGGTCTTTTTCCATTTTGCCTTTAATTTGATTATAAAACACATTTGATTCAGGATCCGCTCCCAGTGCAGATACTACAAGGAATTTATCCGCTCCATGTGTTTTTACAAAAATGCCAAACTGAATCACCATGTCATGATCTACCGCAATAAAATTATCCTTAGAACCGGCCTCCTTGATCGTGGTACCAAGGGCGCAGAATGCATGAACGTCAGCCCCACCTTCTGTTAAAGCCTCAATAAGCGGTCTATTGTCTCCTCCGATATCATTCTCACTGAGCTTTTCAGCAAGATCCCAAGAATTAATCGCACTCATATCTCCTGAGATCTGTACGAGTTTGTCATGTTTCAGGGATAGCTTTCGCCTGCCCATACTCAACACATAATCATAAATGGGGTTTTGCACTAATTGATTCAAAAGTTGCATACCCACCAAACCGGAGGTACCTGTAAGAATTGCGATTTTCATAATCTGATTTTATTGCTAAAAATTTCAATTAATTCCCTTTCCAGAGATTGATTTTTATCCTTTGCATACCAAAGGTGTGTGCCTTCCGCGAATTCCTCTGAGGAAACCCCTAAGGGATCAAATTTGTAGGCTTTAAGCCGATCTTGAAGATACTTTGGTTTGGGCCCCCAGGTAGCTAATTCTTGTTCTAAATTTTCACTGAATATAATCAATTTAGGAATTGACCGTGCTCCTTCTGTCAAGTAGGCATTCATTAATTCAGGATTTTCGTCCCTTAAAACCAACCGAAGCTGAATAAGCGGATTTATCAGGGCAAGTTTGAAAATGTATGGAATGCTCTGTGCTGCATCTCCACACCAGGCTTCCGTAATTACCAGCCAAACTTGCGGCTTGGTGATCTTCCTGATTATTGTCTCCATCGGTTGGGAAACTTTTGCGGTTTTGTCCCAGCGATTCATCCGATGCACGTTCAACCGGGTATATTCCAGATAAGATTCAGATTGTGTATACCCGGTTGTTTTATTTTCTGCTAAAAGTGCATCAATCATTTTCCGATATTCTGGATAGGATTGACTTTTGGAAATTAAATCAGCGGTAACGGGTTTGATCGATTGATCCAGCATTCTTTAAAATTTGTGTCCAAAACACGCTACCTCAAGTTTGGGTTCTCTCCCAATCCAAAAATTCCTCCACTTCTTCTTTTACTTTGGTATAAATTGCCAAAATGACGGTTACATCATCGGCAAAGCCCAAAAGCCCTAAAAAATCAGGAACAATATCAAAAGGAGAAACAAAATAAATCAAACCAAGCAGGATCAATCCCAAAGTACTTTTGGATAATTTATGTGTTCCTTTAAAATGTGCTCTAATCATCCGGATGAAAACCGAGACCGGTTCAATTATTTTTTTTAGGGTAGGATTGTCCCCCAGTTTCCCAAGTTTCTTCCCGGTTTGAGCGATCAAGTCGCGCACCTTTTCCTCTTGTTTGGCAAGATTTTCCACTTGTTTCCCAAAGATGGATTTAGCCCTTTCGAGTATTTCAGTTGCGTTCTTCTTGATGACTTTCATAATTAGAAATATATATTGACCTCAGACTTCACTTGCTTTAAAGCATAGATAATCGCATCATTCTGTCGGTCAAGAGCCTGAGAAAAAATAGCTTTTGCCAGTTCAATACCCTTGCCTTCCGCTTCCATATTTTGACGGGCGAGATTGATAATCGTAGTTACTTCCTCGACAGCGCGCTTTACTGCTTCCCAAGTTTCTTCCGAAAAATATACCTGCTGCGAAAAATTGTGGTTAAACTCCTCCCTCACCTCGTTCATAAGATGAGAATATAATTCATTGACGGTGTAAGCAGAAGGATTGGATCTTCTCACCAGATTATTCGGTGAAATCCGCTCCAAAAACAGGCAAAGCCGCTCCGCAGCCTGCAATCGAATTGGAAGTATCACCTCCGTATTTTTGGTTTTCAATTCGACGATCATTTTCTCTTTTTCCTTGGATAAAAAAGAAACCACAACCAAATACATCCCATAAAGGACGATTCCAGCGGGAAGTAATATTTTTAACAAATCAACTAAGTAGTCCATGTAGTAATTTTATCTTCGAATTTGCACAATTTATTGACCACAGAAAATAAAGGAGCATGTAAATTTGAAATCCAAACGAACCAAATCCCGATAGATTTTATTTCCTATTCATGATTATTCCCATAAAAATCACTCCAAAAGCTCAGGCTGAGATCAAAAACATTATGGCTCATAAGAATATTCCGGCAGAATATCACCTGCGGGTAGGAGTCAAAGGCGGAGGCTGCGGGGGTATGGCTTATGCTTTGGGATTTGACAAACCCAAAGAAGAGGATCAAAAATTTGAAATCTCAGGAATTCCAGTACTCATCGAGAAACGGCATTACATGTTTTTGATGGGAATGGAGATTGATTTCTTTGAAGGGGATGAGGCGAGAGGATTTACATTTATCAATCCGGAAATACCAAAACGACACGATCAGGAATAACTTGACGAATACGGGGCCAATTAAAGCAGCATCTCTATGAAAACCTTTCTTTTTGCATTTCTTTTCGCTGCGTCCATTTATGGAAGCCAGGCTCAGGTAAAATATCTATCAGAAGGTCAGAAACCAGGAAAAGGTGATCTCAGCCAATTGGATTGGCTCGTCGGATACTGGACCGGAACTGGATTTGGCGGAACTTGCGAGGAAGTCTGGATGCCGGCTGTCGATGGACACATGATCGGTACCTTCCGATTTTGGACTGCGGGCAAATTAGTCTTCTCCGAGTTCATGAATCTCGTCCAGGAAGGCGATACTTTTTCTTTGAAGCTCAAGCATTTCAATCCGGATCTTTCTGGATGGGAGGAAAAGGAAAAATGGACAACATTTCGATTGGTAGAAGTGGGAGAAAACCAGGTTTGGTTTAATGGTCTGACTATGATTCTGACCGGAGATGAGATCGAACTTCACCTGGCTTTGACTGAAAATGGGATTAAAAAAGTAGAAAAATTGACCTATCAAAGAGGGAGTCTATAAGCCCTCAAATCCGGGTTTCACATTTTCCCAAAATTCATCCAAGGCAATTATTCTTGGTTTGAAAAAAGAGATGATCTCCGGCCAATACTTTTCATCCATGACATTCACCTGGGGAAGGATTTTCTCGATTTTACTGATCGGTTGCCCGAATTCATTCGGTTCAAGTAGTTTCCAGTTCCAATCTTCCTGAATTTGCTGCTGCAGTAGTTTGCGGAGTTGTACGAATTGATCAAAATACAATTCCTGCAATTCCAGGTCTGCATGTGCGATCTCAATCCCGATAGAAGCAAAATCCCTCTCTGCTTTCATACGGAAATAAATATCCCGAACTCCGGTTTTATAATTTGGCCAGTTGATTTTTTTTCCTGAGGCGCTTGGCACTGGTTTCATATATTGACCGAATTTAATCCAAAATTCAGTCCTGATCCGTGAAGTCTCCGATTTTGAATACATGGTTACTGGTAATCTTCCGGGTACAGGATAGTCACTGCAGAATGCTTTACCAATCCTCCCAATGCGGGATGATGTTTTTTAAGAGTGATAATGATTTTCTTGGTTTTGGGAAACTCCGCCAGAATATCTGTCACGATCATGTGACCGAGATGCTCCAGCAATTTGACTTTGACTTCCATTCTGGATTTAATCAAACGATATAGTTGCCCGTAGTCCACCGTCTTATTCAGGTCATCTTCCAACATCGCCTCCCTGAAGTCCGTCTCCAATTCGAGATCTACCGTAAACCGATTGCCTAGAATAGATTCTTCCGGATAGGCCCCGTGATACGCATGAAACTCAATTCCCTCAAGTAAGATTTTCCCCATTAACCTAAATTGTCAAAGAAAGATCCTGATTCATTCTTCTGTTCTTCCTGATCCTTTTTCCGAATGGTTTCATTCTCCGGTTCGGTGGCCTTAACCTCTTCGACCGCCAGATCCGTCTCAGCCTGGATTTCTTGCTCTACCTCTTCCTGAACAGGATCTTCAATGAATTCATTTTGCTTCTCTCCCAAATCCGTCATCTCCACTTCTTGCAATTCTTCTTTGGGGGTTTCTTCCTCCGCGGTCTCGCTCAATTCATCTTCAACCTGATAATTGTCCTGATCTTCAGGATGGTCCACAGTATGATCTTCTTCATCAGCAGTCAGATTCAGGAGATTTGCAAAGGTAAAAGCCTGTGACCTACTCAATTCCTCAATCGCTCTTTGATGTGCTTTGGCATCAATTCTAGAGAAATGTGCATCGGAAAGATCGATTTGATTCAATGCATCCTGAGCAATCCGCTTGAGACTTTTGACCATTGATTCCCGTTGCTCAGCAAGACTCTCGTACGATCTAACCAGGCCTTGCATGCTTTCGCGGAGTTCAATGATTGTCTGTTTTGCCCGGGTTTCGGCAGCAGTTATGATCGTGGCAGCATCACGCTCAGCGATTTGCTTGGCTGAAGCCAAAATCTTTTCTGCTTGAGCTGTAGCATTTTGTGCAGACTCGTTGGCCTCTGCGATAATCAAATCTGCCGCCTCATTAGCCTCTTCGATAATAGATGCTCCAGTGTCCTCTGCAGTTTTCAAGGTTCTGAATAGCGAATCCTCGACATCTTTGAGTCGCTTGGCTTCAGACTCGGTGTGTTGAAGTTTGGTTTTCAGCTCCATGTTTTCCTTATGAAGCGAGTCCACCACCTCAGAAATTTCTTCCAAAAATGCGGATACTTCTTTTTTCTCAAAACCTCTAAAACCGGTCTCGAATGACTTTTGTCTGATTGCTGTGGGTGTGATCTTCATGGGTTAGTTTACTGAAATTTGCCAAATGGATATACTTCGGTCATCGGAGACAGAGATGATATTTCCCTGATAGGTACTCCAGACCACTTTATTGATAGAAGTGCCGTGGCCGGCATTTCTTGCTTTGTCGATTACTTTCAAGAGTTTTTGCTCCTCTACATCCCATATCTTCATGGACTTATCCATGGAGCAGGTGACCAGTAATTTTCCGTCCTCTTTGAAAGATAAATAATTTATGGCATACATATGAGCCACTATATTCTGGGTTTGGCTATAGTTGACCGAATCCCAAAATTTAAGATGCGCATCTCTGCCTCCGCTTACCAGCATGGTTTCATCGGGGGAGTACCCAAGGGCAAAAACAGAATTGCTATGGGAAGCGAGGTTGACGATCGGCTGAAAGTTATTGGCCATGTCCATGATTTTGACTGTGTGATCACTCAGACCTATGGCCAAGTGCTTTTTAGAAAGGGCAACCGCAAGCACGCGGATACTTTTCGAACTTAATTTAATATGTTTTTTAATCGCTCGCTTCTCACTGTTGATGATGATAAGCACTCCATCACCTGTACCCACATAGACTTCATTCCCCACTACTGCAATATCAAAAATCGCCTGATCAGTCAGTTTCAGGGACCAGATTTCTTTATTTTCATTGAGATCAATGACGTGGATTCCTTCAAAATTATGCCCGATGAAAAGCCAGTTTTTCTCCCGGTCTATAGCCAGAGCATAGACAGAATTATTAAGCTTGGCAATCAGTTTACCTTCTTTTGGCTGATCCAAGTCCCACTCTACTACCATGCCATCTCCGGAAGCTGTATAAAAATATCTCGGGTCACTGCCTTCGGTCAGCGCATAGATGCAATCATTGTGACCTGTGAGCGTATGTAATTTATTAACTTCGATTTTTGCCATATATTGCTAAGAGACTAAGGTTGCCCATCCGGCCTATGCAAACAAAAATAGAAAAAATTGACTCTTACTCAGCTTTGGCTATCAAGATAATTGAAACCCACGAAGTAGCTGATTTGGATTTCCTGAGTTTTCGAGAAAAATTAGCTTACGCAAACATCTCACATCCTGAGAAACGTAAAGAATGGGCCTCCTCCCGAAAAGCAATTTTTGATGCGCTGCATTCCCTTCACATCCCCTACCCGGGATTCTTTAAAGATGAGCATGGCAAGTCCCAAGCCATGAGCGGCAGTGGTTTTGTATCACTGACCCATACTTTGGGATATGCAGCTGCGATATTTCACCGAGACCTTCCTGTCGGCATAGACATGGACATCATCCGTGAAAAAATCCTGCGAATCGGTTCACGCTTTTTGGATCCTTCCGAACTTGATTTTCTTGAAAAAGATCCAAGGCATTACACCATGGCCTGGTCTGCAAAGGAATCTATCTTTAAATGCCAGGGAAAAAAAGGGGTATCACTCCGTGAAAATATCTTACTGGAACCTTTTGATCTCAACTCCCCAATAATCAAAGGACGAATACGGGGAACAGATTTTGCAGACCATCATTATCAGATCAAAGTCAGAGTAATTGATCAGACCGTTCTCACCTATACCATTTGGTAAAATGAAAAAACAAATCCTCCTTCTCCTTACTTTTATCCTATCTATTTCCCTCTCCGCACAGAACCTTTCGGAGCTCAGTTTTACCGATGCGGTGACAGGAGGCAAAGTAACTGTACCAAGCAAAATGGGTGGCAAAGGTTTGGTAATTATTTTTCATTCACTCAATTGTCCCTTTGCAAAAATGTATGAAACAAGAATCAAAAGCCTACGGTCACGATTTCAGAATCAGGGTGTAAATTTCATTTTGGTCAATCCTGAAACAGGAGCCAGTCTGGAGGAGCAAACCCCGCTAAAAAACTTTATCGATCAAAGTGGAGTCAATACCTCTTACCTCATCGATGAAGATCAGGTATTAACCAGGCTTTTTCAGATAACCAAGATCCCGGAGGCTGTCTTATTGACTGATGGGCCAAACGGACTGGAAGTAAAATACAAAGGTGCTATTGACAATAACCCCCAGGCAGAGTCCAGTGTATCAGAGCGTCATCTGGAACGGGCTATCAATCAAATGCTTCGCAGGGAAGAACCTACCCCTTCACAGGTCAGGGCAGTGGGCTGCAACATTCGCACATTCTAAGTTTCCAAAAGGGAAATCAGAATGCTTATTTCCGCCACTTTATCCTGTTCTCCGATTTTTTCAAAAGATTGACCAAGATTACGGAGCATTCTCAGGATGATATCCAGGTGAGAACAAGGCTCGAAATATTCCTCCCTTGGCTCAATTTTGAGATGCTCCAGGTAGTTGCTGACATCCTTGCGTCCGAAAATCAGCCCTTTGTTAAATGCATTGATATAGAAGTTGTAATCAACTGATTTGTATGTCAATACAAATAAATTTGGGAGATTGACTCCATAAACGGGAAGACCGAGTTTCCGGGCTACAAGCAGGTAAATGGAACATAGCGTAAGCGGGTTGCCCCGCTTGGAGTCCAATACGGAGGAGAGCATACTATTGGCCGGCGAATGAAAATTTTTAGTGTTTGCAGAAAACCGGAGCGTATTGAATAACGCGTTGTTGATAGTCCGGATCTGCTCATAAGGCTGCAAGTCATTGGAGAATGCCGTCCAAACTTCGAAATAGATTTGATGCATTTCTGCATTCAACTTTTCAAATTCCAGATCAGGGTATTGGTAGGTATTGACTATCCATAGACCGGTAAGCAAATCCCGATCTTCAGATTTTTTCCACTCTTCAAGACGCTCTTTTAGTTGGGTAAATTGCAGATCGTGTACAAGTTCCTCGATTTCTTTTTGAATATCAGGGTTGAAACTGTTTTCCCATTTTTTTTCCAAAAAAGGAATGATCTCTATACCTAAGGAAAGGATACGATCCCGCACGTGCATCCGAACTTCCATATCAGAATCATCCAATAAGGATACTAAGGCATTTAATTCACCTGAAGTCAAATCACTCATAATTCAGCTCCTGCAATGCATTTAAACCATTAGTAATTTACAAAAAAACCCTTATGTCTGAATCACGCCCACGTTGAACCGTGCTGTGATCGGTGAATGATTGGCAGCTTCGATTCCCATACTGATTACTTTTCGGGTTTCGCTGGGATCTATCACACCGTCCACCCAGAGTCGGGCAGCAGCATAGTAGGGACTCAATTCCTCATTGTATTTGTCTGTGATCTCATCCAAGAGAATTTTCTCATCCTCAGAAGAAATCACCTGACCTTTCTTTTTAAGTGAGGCTACTTTTATTTGAAGCAAAGTTTTGGCCGCGGAAGCTCCAGACATGACTGCCATCTGTGCAGTAGGCCAAGAATAAATCAGTCGCGGATCATAAGCTTTGCCACACATGGCATAATTACCTGCTCCATAAGAATTTCCAAGAACGATGGTGAATTTAGGAACTACAGAATTCGCCATGGCATTAACCATTTTTGCACCGTCCTTAATGATTCCCCCATGTTCCGCTTTACTCCCGACCATGAATCCGCTGACATCCTGTAGGAAAACCAGCGGGATCTGGCGCTGGTTGCAATTCATGATGAAGCGGGCTGCCTTATCTGCCGAATCCGAATAGATCACGCCGCCCATCTGCATTTCTCCTTTTGCGGTTTTTACTATTTTACGCTGATTGGCAACTATTCCAACCGCCCAGCCATCGATTCGGGCTGTACCGCAAATCAGAGTTTTTCCGTAATCCTTTTTGTATTCTTCCAATTCCCCACCATCAACAATTCCAGCAATCACCTCCAGCATATCGTAAGGCTTGACCCGCTCCATCGGGAATATTTCCAAAAGCTTCTCCGCCGAAATCGCCGGGGCTTTCGATTCCGTGCGATCAAATCCGGCAACTGGCTTATGCCCTATTTTATCAAAAATATTTCTGATCGCATTAAGGCAATCCTGATCAGTATCATATTTATTGTCCGTGACTCCGGAGATTTCACAGTGGGTTGTTGCCCCACCGAGGGTCTCATTGTCCACCGATTCACCGATAGCTGCTTTGACCAGATATGAACCTGCCAAGAAAATCGATCCGGTTTTATCGACGATCATCGCTTCATCTGACATAATTGGAAGGTAGGCTCCACCTGCTACACAGCTTCCCATGATAGCGGCGATTTGCACAATTCCCATCGCGGACATCTTGGCATTGTTTCGGAATTGTCTTCCAAAGTGTTCCTTATCAGGGAAAATTTCATTCTGCATCGGCAAGAATACGCCGGCACTATCAACCAAATAAATGATCGGCAGGTGATTTTCCATGGCAATTTCCTGAGCCCGAAGATTTTTCTTGGCTGTCATGGGAAACCAGGCTCCAGCCTTTACAGTGGCATCATTTGCGACGATCACACACATTCGATTCTGCACATAACTTATCCCACAGACCACTCCTGCGGAAGGGCACCCGCCTTCTTCCTCGTACATTCCATCAGCAGCAAATGCTCCAATCTCCAAAAATTCCGCGCCTTCATCAATGAGGTAATTGATTCTTTCGCGGGCAGTGAGTTTACCTTTTTCGTGTTCTTTGGAGATACGCGATTCACCTCCACCTTTCTTTACTTCTTGGTATTTGGACCGGAGCTTTTCTAAAAGTTGCTCCATGGTTTGACTTTTTGGGGTAGTATTTGGGTTCATAATTTTTATAAGGTTCCTTGATTCAATCTTCCGAATAAACGAAAGAGTTTGGCCTTGAAGATACATAAAAGCCCTTTCTCTGCTAGAAAAAGGGCTCAATGATTCTGAATAATTCTCCTATTATTTTGATTCAATGGCAGTTTTGTAATCGCGGATCGAACGGTAAATCGCTGAAGCCATGTATTCTTTACCAGCGTCACTCATCAGAAAACGCTCCTCTTCTGAATTAGAAAGAAATCCCAGTTCCACTAATACCGATGGCATAGATGGGGTCCAAAGTACATAGAAAGGTCCCTGCTTTACTCCTCGGCTTTTTCGACCTACACGATCCCGAAACTGGGTTTCAATCTGGTCCGCCAATGAAACGGAATTTTCGAAATGTACTTTTGACATCAGGTTAAACATCATATAGGACTCAGGGGAAGTAGGATCGAAGCCCTCGTAGTTTTCTTGATAATTCTCCTCAAGAAGGATTACGGAGTTTTCCTTTTTCACAATATCGAAATTCGCCTCGAAGTGCTTGGTACCCATCACAAAGGTCTCTGTACCGAAGGCAGATTTATTGGGAGCCGAATTGGAGTGAATAGAAACAAAAAGATCTGCTTTATTATTATTGGCGATCATTGGACGGTCCTTCAACGATGGGAAGCTATCATCGTCCCGGGTGTAGATCACCTGAACATCAGGCATATTTTCCTTGATATACTTGCCTACCAAGAGGGTAACAGCCAGATTTATATCCTTTTCCCTGGACCTGGCACCGAGATTTCCTGGATCTTTTCCTCCGTGACCTGCATCCAATACGATTTTTTTCATCCGGAAAGCCGGCATCATCGTTTCATTTGGAATGTATCCTCCAAATAGGAACGGGGTTAATAAAACTAAAGTCAGTAGAAAATTTTTGTTTTTGGAACGTACCATGAGGGCAATAAAATTAACTTTACGCGAAATTCACTCAAATTAAATAAAGCAAAAGCGGCAGTGCAGAAATTTAGGCTCTTTTTATTTTCCTTTCTTGGGCTAATTCTCTTTTCACTTGTTGCGAATGCACAAGATCCTGTCAAACAATCAAGAGAGCGTAGGCTTACTTTTCCTGATACCTTGGTTTCACAGCCGCCAGCTGTGATTTTACCAGATACGCTTACTGTTCCTGCAGATTCACTTTCGATCTCAGACTCGACAAAAATTGTGCCCAGGAGCCCGATCACCACAGATATTACTTATTTCGCTGAAGATTCGATCGTTGCAGATTTCCCCAACAATAAACTCATTTTATACAAAGAGGCCTGGTTTGAATATGGTGAGATGCGACTGGATGCAGATTACATCCTGATCGACTGGGAAAAATCAGAAATCTATGCCAGCGGATTGACTGACAGTCTTGGCAATATCAGCGGAAACCCATTTTTCAAGCAAGGGGAAAATGAATATGAAGTGCGAAAAGAAATGCGCTATAACTTCAAAACCCAAAAAGCAATCATCAAAGATGTTGTCACAGAGCAGCAGGATGGGATTTTGAGGGGTGAAACGATCAAACGAACCGAAGACGGCAGCATTTACCTGTCCCACGGCTATTATACCACCTGCAAACTCACCACACCGCACTGGCATATTTCATCCAATAAGATTAAATCCATTCAGGGAAAACAAGTCGTTGCAGGTCCATTCAATCTTTACTTCAATGGAATCCCTACACCCTTGGGATTGCCTTTCGGGATCATTCCTGATACACCGGAAGAAAAGGCCTCTGGAATTATTTTTCCGAGCTACGGCCAAGAGCAAAAACGGGGATTGTTTCTACGCGACTTTGGGTATTATTTCGCCATCAACGATTATATCCATACCCGGATCGCCGGGGATATTTACTCCAATGGCGGCTGGGGTTCCAAGTCCCAAACGGTTTACAAAAAACGCTACCGATACAGCGGATCGGTAAATATAGATTTCCAGAAATTCAAATCACCGGAGACTGATCTGGAGCCGGTAGATTACAACACCTTCCGAATCGCCTGGTCCCACAATCCCGAAAGCCGCGGAAACAGCAGATTCTCTGCTTCAGTGAATGCAGGAAGTACCAGCTATTTCAATAACATTATCAATGTGAATAGCTTTCAGAACAACATTACCTCGGATCTACAATCCAACATCAATTACACGAAGACTTTTACCGGCACACCATTCACTATGTCTGCCAGTATGAGGCATTCACAGAGTGTACAAACAGGAGAAGTCAACCTGAGTTTACCTACGCTAAGCGTAGCGATGAATCGGCAAAGCCCGTTCAAGAATGTGAAATTCGAGCCACTGAAAACACTGAACGTGGCATACAATTTCAATCTGCAAAACTCCATCACCAACCGGGTGACGCAGACCTTTGGAGTGGGAAGTGATCTTTCCGGTGGGTCTCAGGCGCCACAATTGGTGCCTTTTACGCCAGCAAACTTGCCATTTTTACTTCAAAATGCCAACAACGGGGCTCAGCACCGAATTCCGATCAGCTCAAACTTCAGGGTTTTCAAATATTTCACGGCAACTGGATCGGTCAATTTTACCGAGCTTTGGTACCTTCAAAAACAAAATTATTATTACAATCCCGCCCAGGAGCGGGTGGATAAAATCGTAGAAGATGGCTTCAACCGGGTCACTTATTACAGCAGCTCATTTAATCTTAATACAAACTTCTACGGATTCTACAATTTCAAAAAAGGGAAACTCCAAACCATCAGGCAGCTTTTCACACCTTCCATAGGATTCAGCTATACACCTGATTTTTCTGACCCCAGATTAGGTTATTATCAAAATGTCCAGGTAAATGCGCAGGGGGATACCCGCCTTTTTTCAAGACATCAAGGCTTCATTTACAGTGGAGCTCCCCTGGGAGAATCCAGAGCGATGAGCTTTAATATTCGAAGCGTTTTGGAAGCAAAAGTGCTCAGCGAAACTGATTCTACGGATGCCACTACTAAAAAAGTGCCTTTGCTGGAAAGCATTGATTTCAACACGAGTTACAATTTTGCGGCCGATTCTTTTCAGCTGGCGCCTTTCTCGATCAGTGCGAGAACCAGTTTCTTTGAAAGGAGAGTTTCTGTCAACTTGAGAAGTACGCTAGATCCCTATGCAGTAGGCACGTTCACTCTCAGGAATGGAACCGAAATCACCCAGTCGATCAATGAATTTGCCTGGAATAGAGGCCAGGGAATTGGGGCTATCCGTAATGCCAGTTTGAATTTGAATGCTTCGATCAATCCCAATAGCTCCCAAAGTCCAGGTGAAGTACGGGATGAACTTACCAACCAATTTTTACAGGATGGTGGTCGGATGAATCAATTTGTAGAAAGCGAAATCAACCGGATTGCCACGGATCCAAGCCAGTATATCGACTGGAATGTACCCTGGAATATGACCTTTGGTTATAACCTATCCTACAATAAGCAGCCAAGTGGGAATAAGAATGTGACTCAAACCTTCAATATGAGTGGAGACGTCTCGCTTTCAGAAAAGTGGAAAATCAACTTCAACACAGGTTACGATGCGCAGACCAAGGAATTAACCCAAACTATGATCGGAATTGCCAGGGATCTTCATTGCTGGCAGATGAATGTGAACTGGATTCCTTTTGGAAGGTTCACTTCCTATAATATTGACATCCGAGTCAAGTCCAGCATACTTCAGGATTTAAAAGTATCCAGAAGACGATCCTTCTTTGACAGGTAGTGGAAGTGTCAGTTATCACTCATTGTAAACTATAAACCAATCACTGACCATTGATCACTGAACACTAATTCCTTAAATCGCAGTTTGAAACAGACTGTAATTTTTCAGCTTTCTCACTTAAGCCTTCTGATTTCAATATTTTAAACTCTGGATCTACTCAGCGGCATAGTCATACATCGAGGTCCACCCAATCCCCTTGAAAGCTCCGAAGAGGGAATTTCCAATACCTCCACACCCATTTGCCGCAAAGCCCGATTGGTGTGGATATTCCGATTATAAGAGATCACCCTTCTGGGTCCGATGGCAAATACATTTGCACCATCAAACCACTGTTCGCGCATCGCGTAATCAGGATTGCCATCGGCGGTATGGAGAATCTCCAGATGAGGAATCTCCCGCTCCAAAATGGTGAGCAAGGACTCCTTCAGGACTTCCCGCTTAATTATTACTTTATTATCTCGAATCTCTTTTAGCGTATAGAGAGAGGTCTGCAATACAGCATTCAATGCATCGGGATAGGTAAGTGCAAGATTCTCATCCAAAATGGTGAAAACCGTATCCAAATGCATGTATTGCCTCTTTTGAGGAAGATGAACCTCATAGACTCGCTCGACAGTACCTTCTCCGAGCAGACTCTTAGCTGCATGATAGATAGCTTTTTCATCCGTACGTTCTGAATTGCCGATCGCTACAGCCTTATTTGAAAGAATGATCACATCCCCTCCTTCGATACTAGGAGGATTATTCATCCCTTCTACAGGGTAAAGTTTATTGATGTTATCCTTGAAATCCGGATGATTTTCAAATATCGTTCGGAGTAAATCAGCCTCACGCTGCCTCCCTTCCATTTTCATACTTGAAAAAATAATCCCACCCGGAGTTACAGCCATCGGATCACGTTGAAAATAGAGGTTGGGGCAAGGTGATATCGCAAATGCATAATCCATCAATTCACCTGCTTTGAGATTTGGTATTTTTCGCTTTAGCTCATGAATCTTCAATCCTCCTGTCAGAATTACCGCACATTCGGCCGTGGAATAGCGCTCCAAGATTGCCTCCGCCAAATGGGAAAGTCCTGATCGCTGAAGCGAATTCTGCATTAGATTCAAAAGAATCTCCTGATCATACAGCACCCGAATAAGTAACTCCCTAAGCTGGTAGACTGTCGCGCCGGTGGAAGATTTGATCAGGTCCGAAAAAAAATCATGCTCCCGCTGCAAAGCCTCTAAATACGGTACATCGTCAAATAGCAAATATTCTTTATTATAGGGAGTAAGCCGATCGATTTCTTTACCTGGCCGATGCATCAAAACCGCCTTAAGTGTACCAAATTCTGAGTTTAGCCTGAGATTCATAGGATTAACATTTTTGCATGATTTGAAACTATAAATTATCAATTTTTCAATGATTATCTCGAACAATTGAAAACTGTCCGTTAAAATTTAAATCTTATCTAAAATAAAAATTGGTAAAAATCAGAATTTTACTTTGGAAAAAGACCAAAAAGACCTCAACATCCCAAACTTTCTGATAAATAGGCTGTTTTTTTAACCGAGGCAAGAATTGACTTTACTCTTCACTCCATCTTTTTTGGAGTACCTTGCGTAGTTAATAGAGTTATTTCCTTTTTACACTTCGATCAATCAAAATATGCTTAAACGAATCACTCAAGTAATTACGGTTTCAGTTTACCTCCTATGCACAGGATGTGCTACAGTGACCCAGATTGCCGATGCGATGTCCCAGTCATTGTCGACACCGACGAACACTGAAATCAACGCCGCTCTTAAAGAAGCCTTGCAACAAGCCACCGCTATCAGTTCCGAACGGCTAAACCTAAAAGATGGCTATCTGAATAATCTGGATGTTAAAATTCTCTTCCCTCCAGAAGCAAAGCAAATTGAAAATACGCTTCGGTCAATTGGATTAGGCTCTATGGTAGATCAGGTCGTAGTCAGCGTCAATCGTGCAGCAGAAGATGCTGCTATACAGGCCAAACCTATTTTTGAAAGTGCCATCCGGCAAATGACACTTCAGGATGTAAGGGAGATTCTTCTGGGAAACAATAATGCAGCTACTCAATACTTTGCGAAGACCACTGCAGATAGCTTAACGGCGGTTTTCTCGCCTGTCATCGATCGTAGTCTCAAGAAAGTTGATGCCACCAAATATTGGGAAGATGCCACTACCCGGTATAATAAGGTTCCTTTCGTGAAAAAAGTGGATACAGACTTAACTAAATACGTCACGGAAAAGGCTATTGAGGGTCTTTTCATAGAAATCGCAAAAGAAGAATTGAAAATTCGGGA
>CAZFSC010000019.1:26754-34740 GCA_964521585.1 uncultured Limnohabitans sp. | reverse complement strand
CCCAGTGCTCCAGCGTCTTCAAGGGCCATAGGAAGTTCTCTTCGGCCTTTACCTGTATTTCTTAGTCGTTCATTCCAAGATTCCCGTACGGCTGTTCGGTCTTCCTTCATTTTTGCAAAAGACTCTTCTGTAGCATATTCCTCCCAGTTGTAATCGGGTCTTCCGGTGATTTCCGGAGCAGAGATCATCACATATTTTCCTTTTACTGAAGGCAGCCATTTTTCAAAAGCTGCAGCATCAGCCAGCATGGGCAGCACCACTACCTCGCCGGTAGCACCTCCGACAGGGGAAGATGGACTCCAGGCCAGTTGCATGCCTGACAGCGACTTGGTCCATGGTGCGATCATATCGATGTGGGTGATCCCTCTTTCCCATCCTCTCCATTCGCCCCATTGTTCATTTCGGGCTTCTATTCCCCAGCCTTTGTATTTTTCTACAGCCCAGTCATGTGCTTTCTGCATTTGGGGAGATCCTACCAAGCGTGGACCTATGCCATCCATGAGTTCATGTCCGATGACTTTAAGCTGCGAATTTTCGCGGGCTTCCTTGATAATATTCTCGATAACTTGGTCCTGCGCCTGTACTTTTGCCGTGAAAAGCAGCATCAGACTCATACCTAAGAGGTAACGTTTTTTCATAGATAATTAATTTGTGTTTAAACTGTCATCTGAAATCTCGCATTTTTTAAAATCATCTTAATATTTGACTCTTTAGCCATGCTAGATTTCATGATTTTTTTTAGAATTTAAAAATAGGTTTTGGTTATGGTATTATTAAACCGTTGGTGGATTTCAGGAGATTCAATTGGAAATATAAAAAACGGCGGATGTGCTTCCCATTAAAGATGTTTTTTGCCTACCTGCTTCACAATACCGCCTTTAACCTCTTTGATCGTCTGCACATAGAAAAACGCTTTTGGATCTATTTCTGTGATCGCTTTTTTGATTCGGTGGACTTCCAGCCGCGTGACTACGGCCATGATGATATCGCATTCGTGATGGATGTGAAAAGTCTCCGGTAAATACCCTCTTTCTCCTTTATAGACCGAAATTGCTTTTCCAAACCTTTTGACAATCAGTTCTTTGACCTTTTCGTCCTCTTTAGAGATCACCGTCAGGGCAGTATATTCTTCAAAACCTTCAACCACATAATCGGTCACTTTTATCGCCGTAAAATAGGTCAGAATGGAGTACATGGCGGGTTCGATGCCAAAGAAAAAGGCAGCTGCCATCATGATAAGTGAGTTGAGAAAAAGGGTGATTTCACTTCCTGAAAAAGCACTGTTTTTTTCCGTGAAATCTGTAATCACTTCAAATCCATCAATCAATCCACCACCCCGGATAATAAATCCAATTCCCGTTCCCATCAAAAATCCCCCAAAAACCGCAATCAGGACTTTATCATTGGTGACAGGTTCCAATTGTAATACTTCCAAAATACCGATTAACAGAAAAACAGAAATGGTCGCTTGGGCAGCAAAAGTTTTTCCGATTTTCTTATAGCCTATATATAAGAAAGGGATGTTGATGGTAAACAGTAATAAATTTAAGTTGATACCAAATTCAAGATTTAAAAGTATTGCAATCCCGGTGACCCCTCCGTCCAAAAAGCGGTTTGGAAGCATGAAAGCTTCCAAGGCGATGGCTGCCAATGCTACTCCGACTAGATTATATACTATAGGTGTCGGTGAAAAAATATGCTTCCAATCTATCTTATCCTCACTTCTTTTCATTCTCTGCTCTTTAAAATTTTGTTTTGGCTAATTTTTTCTTCGGAATATCGCTGCATTGGATTTATTTCGGAGGGTTTAAAATAGATATTTTATTTAATAGTAATACCACTCAAAATTTGGAAGCGCAGATCCAGGTTAAAAAGCGACCGAAAGGATTCAAAAGAAATTGGCCTCTTTTTTCTTTTCGGGAATATTAAATCGGGTATTGACCATTCTTCGTCTTTTTCAGTTCAATCGGAAAATATTCTTGAAATTAAACTCATTTTAAGGTTAATTGAAGGATAAAACTAAGGCGTAAAATCCCTCTTTATGAAAAGAAATCCAGCAGATAAATCACTACTTTTTGAACTTTTGAAGGAAAATTCTACCGAAAAGGCATTAAAATGGATTGAAGTTCAAGCTGATAAAATTGCCCGATCGGATGCTCCAGCTTCTCTTTTTCTAGCATTTAGCCAGGCCTCAAGGTATTTCAATAAGGAGAAGTTTCAGGTCGCAGAAGAAAGACAAATTCAGTTGGAGTCGAAATTTCCCGAAGTAGAGTTTCCTCACTGGGATTTATTACAGCTGGCAAGAACATATCTTTTGCTGAATTACGAGGCTGAAAAAGAAACTTGGTTCAAAACTGTTGATCAACTTTTCGAGACCGCAGATATGTATGAGCATAAAGCATTGTTTTCAGCTTTGCCGCTCCTGCCTTATCAGAAGGACCTGATTGAGCGGGCCATCGATGGTCTGCGAACAAACATTTCTCTGGTATTTGATGCCATAGCGCTCCACAATCCGTATCCTGCAGCATATTTTCCAGAGGCAAACTGGAATCAAATGATTCTCAAGGCCATCTTCATGCAGCGCCCGATTTACCAGGTTCAAAAGTTGGATGAACGCAGAAATATTGCTTTGGCGGGTATTGCTAGGGATTTTGCCCATGAAAGATGGGCAGCTGGAAGAGATGTAATGCCAGAACTATGGCGCTTGGTGGTTCCATTCCTGGATGATTCATTTCTTAAAGATCTGGAAAGAGTACTTTCCACGGCAGACACTTTACAGATAAAAGCTGCTCTTTTGGCGATCTTTGAATCTGAATTTGAATCTGCAAAGAAACATTTGAAAGACTATCCCGAGATTTCTGATGCCATTTCTAAAAAGGAAATTTCCTGGAAATCTATTGGCAGTGAGTTTCAGCTTACTCGCGTATAAATAATTTCCTAATTTTATTTCTTCAAACAAAAAGAACACTATCTCATGTATATAGATCCTCATATCCACGTCGTATCACGGACTACCGATGATTATGAAGCGATGCGAAAGGCTGGTATTGTGGCCATTATAGAACCCGCATTTTGGTTGGGACAGCCCCGGACGGAAGTTGGCAGTTTCAAAGATTATTTCAGTACCCTGGTGGGCTGGGAGCGTTTCAGGGCAAGTCAATTCGGGATCGTACATTATTGCACGATGGGATTGAATTCCAAAGAAGCCAATAATATTCCTTTGGCTGAGCAGGTCATGGAACTATTGCCGCTCTATGTCGGCAAGGAAGGTGTAGTGGCAATTGGAGAAATAGGATACGATGATCAAACGGAAGCAGAAGACCGTTTTTACAGATTACAGCTGGAACTTGCCAAGGAAGTCGATCTGCCCGTATTGATACACACACCACATCGAGATAAGCGTAAGGGAACTATCCGAAGCATGGACGTGGCCGAAGAGCATGGATTGGATCCTAAAATGGTAATTGTGGATCACAATAATGAAGAAACTGTCAAGGAAGTGCTGGACCGGGGATATTATGCAGGCTTCACCATATATCCACACACCAAGATGGGCTCTGAGCGTATGGTGGAAATCGTCAGACAATATGGTCCTGAGCGGATAATAGTTAATTCTGCAGCAGATTGGGGTATCTCCGATCCATTGGCTGTTCCCAAAACAGCAAATCTTATGCGGATATCCGGAATTCCTGAAGAGCATGTTCGACTGACTACTTATCAAAATGCGCTTACAGCTTTCTCTCAAAGCGGCCAAATGGATGAACAGGACTGGCTCAATGCGGCTCCTTTGGATCAAACAAAAAAGATGAGTGGGAATTCGGTGCTTCGCGGAGGACAGACACCGAGAGTAGAGGGTAATTCCGATTCAGTGGAGAATTAATTGATGAAAAAATCATCGCTTTTTGCGTTTCTGCAACTGACCCGCCCTGCTAATGTAGTGACAGCAATTGCGGATATTTGGGCAGGTTTTGCCATTGCCGGCGGCTGGGCATACCTCCTGAGCAATCTCGAGAGAGGAACCGGTGATTTTTGGCAAAATTTAGCTTGGCTTTCATTGAGTACAATTGGATTGTATGCTGGAGGAGTGGCTTTCAATGACGTTTTCGATGCGGAATTAGATGCAGTGGAGCGTCCCGAACGACCAATTCCCAGTGGAAGGGTTTCGGTCAAATCAGCTACGTTTTTATCAATTTTCCTGCTTCTTTTAGGCATATTGGCAGCAGCTCAGGTTAACTTGATTGCTGCAGCGATCGCATTGATCGTCGCATGCCTTGCAGTGCTTTATGATTATTGGGGCAAGCATCAACCATTTTTTGGACCGATCAACATGGGAATGTGTCGAGCCGGAAATTTGATTCTGGGGATGAGTGTTGCGCCAGAAGTTTTGGGTAGCTCCGCCTTGCTAGGGATTCTGCCTCTGATTTACGTAGCTGCAATTACTATGATCAGCCGAGGAGAGGTGCACGGCAAAAATCGCAAATCCCTTTTCGCAGGAGCTGGAATGTATGCATTTATCATCCTTTCAATTTTAGGACTAAGTCATTTTGCTGGGCCAAATTTTTGGCACACGATTCCCTTTTTGTTGGTTTTGGCCTTGATGATTTTCCCACCTTTGTTCAAAGCTATAAAGACTCAAAATCCTAAACTCATTGGAAAATCCGTCAAAGCGGCCGTCATTTCTTTGATTATCTTGGATGCCTCTCTGGCAGCGGCTTTTGCAGGATGGAAGATTGGGGTATTTGTGTTATTGTTGCTTCCGATTTCACTTTGGCTTGCCAAAAAATTTGCTGTAACCTGAGCAGATCCAGAACTTAAACCCATCGGCCTGTTATTTATAGAATGCCTCAATGCCTACAACCCCTATGATTCTCGAGCAAAATTTTTCAGTTTCTTTTCACTATCCGGTATGCTTTACAGAGGGACTGTTTAGTTTGGATAATCTGCTTTTTGTCGACTCCTTGGAAAAAGGAAGAAAGCCAAAGGTTTATTTTGTGATCGACTCCGGGGTATCTGATACCCACCCTAATCTTTTGAAAGAGATTCATGGATATGCAGAGAAATTTGCTGCGAATTTCACACTGGCTGCCGAACCGCTGATCGTGCCGGGAGGGGAGTTCTGTAAAAATGAGGAAGCGATCTATCAAAAAATTGTAGAGGCTACACACTTGTACGGAATCGATAGGCATTCCTATATCGCCGTTATTGGTGGAGGAGCTGTTTTAGATATGGTTGGATTTGCTGCGGCGATCTCGCATCGTGGGATTCGGCTTATTCGCATTCCGACTACGGTGCTTTCCCAAAATGACTCGGCTGTCGGGGTCAAAAATAGCATCAATGCTTTTGGCAAAAAGAATTACCTGGGCACATTTACTCCCCCTGTGGCAGTATTAAATGATTTTCTTTTTTTGAAAACACTGGATGACAGGGATTGGAGAGCGGGGATCGCAGAAGCTATAAAAGTAGCATTGATAAAAGATTTGAGTTTTTTCACTTGGCTGGAAGCTCATGCTGAGGCGATGGCAAACCGTGAAATGGAGCCAATGAAAGCGCAGATTATCCGATGTGCCAAGATGCATTTGGAGCACATAGCCGGCAGTGATCCTTTTGAATTCGGTTCCTCAAGACCGTTGGATTTTGGACATTGGGCAGCGCATAAACTGGAACATTTAAGTGATTTTCGGATCAGGCACGGGGAGGCGGTAGCGATAGGAATTGCTTTGGATTCTGCCTATTCCTTTTTGCAGGGTCGGATATCAAGGGAGGATCTGCAGCGGATCCTTGTTTTGATGCGTACCTTAGGGTTTGAACTTTTCGTCCCCGAACTGGCTGGTGAGAATCTGGTAAAAGGACTTAAGGAATTTCAAGAACATCTGGGCGGTCAATTGACTATTATGCTTCTGGATTCCCTCGGCAAAGGAGTGGAAGTACATGAAATGGATCATGAATTAATCCACAAGTCGGTTGACCTGCTTGCCGAATTTCAAAATTTGAATTTGGCAGAGTAAAAATTTAAGCATGAAAGTTTCTGAATTCCATCTCAGCTATTGCAGCAATATTCATCCAGGAGAAAGCTGGGAGTCTACCTTTGAGAATTTACGAAAGTATATTCCTGAAGTGAGGCAGCGGCTAGGACACACTGATGCTTTTGGGATAGGTCTTCGACTTTCGAATGAAGCAAGCCTGATCTTGGAACAGCCGTATAAATTGCAGGAATTCCAAGATTGGCTTAAGGCAGAAAATGCCTATGTTTTTACTCTCAACGGTTTTCCCTTTGGGGATTTTCATCGACAGGTGGTGAAGGAGAAGGTTCATTTCCCTGACTGGACTACTGATCAGCGAAAATCATATACAATAAGGTCTTTCCGGATCTTGTCTAGACTCCTCCCTGAAGGAACGGATGGAGGAATTTCTACCTCTCCGATTTCTTATCGGCATTGGTTTAGGACGGAAGAAGATCTCAATCAAGCGCTGGCCATTGCGACTCAGAACTTGCTGGAGATCGTATTGGAGCTGAGAGAACTGGAGCAAGTGACGGGGAAATATTTACATCTTGATATTGAACCCGAGCCTGACGGAATTCTTGAAAATTCTGATGAACTGATCAGTTTATTCGCTGACTGGCTCATTCCACAAGGGATTCCATTTTTTCGGGAGAAACTGGGGATTTCAGCTGCTGAAGCAGAGGACTTGATCAAACGCCATATTCAGGTCTGCTATGATGTTTGTCATTTTGCTATCGTATATGAAGATCCGGCCAAGACCTTTGAGAAATTAGAGCAGGAGAAAATCCGAATCGGTAAAATCCAGATTTCCGCCGCCCTTAAAGTCATGATTCCAGAAAGTCTTAGTGAAAGACATTCATTGAAACAGAAATTATTACCGTTCGCGGAGTCTACTTACTTGCACCAAGTAGTTGAGAGAGATCGAAATAATAAATTGAATTCCTACCCCGATCTGCCGGACGCCATCGCCAATCTGAGTCAAACTGAAGCTGAAGAATGGCGAATTCATTTTCATGTGCCAGTCTTCTTGGATAATTATGGCTCCTTATCTTCTACTCAATCGGCGATAAAGATTGTGCTCGATCAAATTGGAAAAAATCCAGAAATCACTAATCATTTGGAAGTGGAGACTTATACTTGGGAAGTTTTGCCAGAAGATACCAAGCTTGGTCTGGGTGAATCCATAAGCCGTGAATTGTCATGGGTGATCAAAAATATGCATTGATATGAAAAAAACGGTGGTTTTGAATGTTGTTGCGCTTTCCTCCCGGGTGATCGGTGTGCATACCCCTTTTCTAAAAGATTGGATAAATAATCGGAAAAAGTCCATCGTAGAACCGGTTCTTCCTGCAGTGACCTGTTCGGCTCAGTCTACTTATCTTACCGGAAAATTGCCTGCAGATACCGGAATCGTCGGAAATGGCTGGTATTTTCGGGATGAATGCGAAATCAAATTTTGGAGGCAATCCAATCATTTGGTACAATCCGAAAAGATCTGGGAAACACTGAAAAAAGATAATCCAGATTTTACCGTAGCCAATTTATTCTGGTGGTATAATATGTACTCATCAGTAGATTTTGCGGTTACTCCTAGACCCCTTTACCTCCAGGACGGGCGCAAATTACCTGACTGTCATAGCCAGCCCATGGATTTGCGTGACCGGCTTCAAAATGAACTTGGTCAATTTCCACTTTTTTCTTTCTGGGGACCCAATGCCAATATCGAGTCCACACGCTGGATTGCGAATGCTGCCAAAAAAGTAGATGAATGGCATCATCCTAACCTTAGTCTGATATACCTCCCACATTTAGACTATGGACTGCAGAAGTATGGGATTGATTTTGATAAAATAGGGCCTCTGTTGAAAGAAATTGACACAGTTTGCGAGGATCTAATTCAGTATTTTGAAGCTCAGGGTGCGGAAGTGATTCTACTCTCCGAATACGGAATCACCTCGGTATCTCAGCCGGTTCATCTCAATCG
>CAZFSC010000019.1:0-26654 GCA_964521585.1 uncultured Limnohabitans sp. | reverse complement strand
TATTATTTCTGGCTAGATGATCAAAAAGCTCCTGACTACGCACGCTGCGT
Source organism: uncultured Limnohabitans sp. (assembly GCA_964521585.1). Classification (GTDB taxonomy): domain Bacteria; phylum Bacteroidota; class Bacteroidia; order Cytophagales; family Cyclobacteriaceae; genus Algoriphagus. The sequence continues at coordinate 26,604 of CAZFSC010000019.1, read as the reverse complement.
GGATATTCATCGAAAGCCGGGTTACGACCCTGTCGAACTGATTCTGGATCCGGAGATCAAATTTCCATTGCTTACAGTGGGGTCAAAGATTCTTAAGAAAAAACTGGGTTTCAGATACCTCATGGATGTGATTCCATTAGACGCCACATTGGTCAAGGGTGCCCATGGAAGAATACCGGAAAATGACTTGGACAAACCTATATTCGTCAGTTCGAAATCCAGTGGCAACAAACTTTCAGCTACAGCTGTCTTCGAAGAAATAATAAAGTGTTGCACTCATTCAAAATAAACCAGTTGTTTGAATCCGGTTTCAAAGATTTTTAACCGCGTGCTATATCCGTGAAGCACGAATTTCGTTTCTTAGCTATTCCCTATTTTTGCAAAAAAGATTTGATCTCATGTATATTTCAAGACAACTTCTCGTTTTTGGTTTGATCCTTCTAGCTTTTGGCTGTAGCAAAAAAAAGGAGGATTGTAAGCTGGATGAGGCAATTTTGAACCAGGATATAGACATTCAGTTGACACGATTGGAAGATGATTTTTTTGCGGCTAGCAGTGCAGAAGATTTTAAGTTTTTATTTGAAAAGCATCCTGAATTTACCAGTCAATATTTGGAAGCAGGACTCTATTCCGATCAGGACAGTTTGATCAATGACTTACTAGTGTTGCACCAGGACTCTGCGATGCGGGTTCTATATGACTCGGTCAGACTGGAGTTTAGAGATTTTTCACAGATCGAAAAAGATCTGGAGAATGCTTTCAAGGCGATCAAATATTATTTTCCCGAATTTCAAATTCCCAAGGTTTACACTTTCGTTTCAGGATTTAATTCAGATTTGATCATCACAGACGACTTGATCGTGATAGGTTTGGATTATTTTTTACCGGCTTCGCACACTTTCCAGCCTGATCAGCCCCGTTATTTGGCGGAGCGATACGAAGCCCCCTACATCGTTCCGATGATTGTCACCGCAATTTCTGCCCGATTCAATGAGACGGACCCTCAGAACAAAACCTTATTGGCGGAGATGATCTATTATGGCAAATCCTATCATTTCACCAAAGCAATTTTGCCTTGTACCTCAGATCAATACATCATTGGATATACTCCTGAACAGATTGCAGAGAGTTTTGACAATGAGGAGTACATCTGGTCGCATTTTGTAGAAAATGAATTGCTCTATCAGACCAATCCTTTTGAAATTCGGAAGTATGTAGGCGAGGCGCCTTTTACAGATGCCATTAGCACCAAAGCTCCTGGCAGGTTGGGCCGCTGGTTAGGTTGGAATATTGTAGATGATTATGTCAGCCAGAATGATGTCAAGCTTCCCGAGCTTATGGCCGAAGCCGACGCAGACAAGATTTTCAGGCTATCAGGATATAGACCTCGTCCCCCTGCTGAGTAGGACCATGATCAGGATCGATGATTCGTCGCAGTCTGGCTACAGCAGTTTCCTTAGAAAAGTATTTTTCAGCCAATTGCCTGCTTCTTTGGCCCATTTCAGCTAATTCATTGGGATTTGCCTCGAGATGTTCCAATTTAGAAAAAGAGGAATCCAGCCTGGAAGGAAGAAATGAAAGTCCAAGACGATTGGCTTTTACCAGATTATAGACCCAGCCTTTGTGATTAATCAGAATTGCTTTTCCTGCAGCGATGGCATCAAAAAACTTATTGGGACTGTTGGTCTTCAGTACGGGCAGATGAGCAAATGAAATGTAGGCGAAATCCGTTATAGAGAGTATTTCATTCACCTGTTGTTTATTTCCAAAGGGAATGAATTTTACATTGGAGAGTTCCAGTTCGAAGGATTTTCTTTGCAGGCGATCCCGAAGACTTCCCTCTCCCATGATGAGGAATTGCCAGTTTTTGCCCCGAGCCTTAGCCATACTCGCCAAATCCAGAAGTTCATCCACTGCATTGACTTTTCCCAAAGCCCCGGTATATGCCACGGTGAGTTCGTTTTTTAACCCATACTTCTTGAGGGTTTCCGGACTCTTCTTTTGGGGGTAAAAACAATCTAAATCCGAAAAATTGGGTATCAATGCGATCCGTTGATTTGGAACTAAGGCTCTCATATGGCTGGCAATACCTGGAGAAAGCGCTACCAGACTCAGCGCCTGCTCATAAATCCTTAGCTCCAGCATTCTCAACCCATGAATTAGCAAAGGGTTCTTGATCGCACCCACTTCGATCGGAGCTTGTGGCCATAGGTCACGCACCTCGAAAATGTAAGGCAATGCCAATCGTTTTTTTGCCCAAAGTCCAAGTAGGCCAGTGGTGAGTGGTGTAGAGGTTATATATAGTAGATCTGGCCTGGGGAGCTTTAAAATAAGTTTTTTTGCTTGAAAGACGAAGCTCAGGAATGATTTCACTCTCTTGAAAAAACCAAATTTCTGATCATAAGGCACTGGGAGGTAATGTACTTTGATTCCATTTATCCAGCGCTGGTCATAGGTTTTTTGATTGCCTGCGGTGATTAACTCCACTTCGATACCAGACTCCACCAACCCCTTGGCTAAATGATACGAACGAACAGCTCCGCCATCCTCCGGGGTTTTAAAATATTGATGGATGTAGATCAGTTTCATGATTCCTGCAATTTCACCCAATCTGCCAATAAAAACAGATTATAGAGAATCAGGTAATGATTTTTAATTCCGCTTTCCGGATCTTTAGCAAGTGCTCTCATCTCAGCGGGAAAGTCAGTTCCATGTGATTTTTCAAAACTTTTTATGGTCTGAATAGCGCGATGTGCAAAAGGCCCGTCTGCGGCAAACCATTCGGCGAGGGGCAGACCGAAACCTGTTTTTTTCCGCTTCGGTATCCAGCTTAATCCCAAGTCTTCCAGGCATTCTTTGAGCCACTTTTTACCTTTTAAATTTTCATGATTCTTTACGCTTTTCTGGAAATTGAGCATTCCCTCATCCAAATATGGTGAACGACCCTCTATTCCATGTGCCATCAATGCGGAATCCTGAATCTTCAGTATATCCTGAACAAGGTAATTCTGCCGGTCAAATTCCAAAGCTGCGGCATATTCCATTTTTTCACCAGAAAACAACCGTTCATAGTCCTCTGAAATTTCAGCGGGAATGGGTTTTAGCCCGGTGAAATTCAAAAATGTGCTTTTAGGATCAGTTTGAATTGAGCTAATGAACTTTTGGAATTCCCTCCCGAGTGGGAGTTTTTGGAGAATAGGTTGAAGTGGAAGTAACCAGGATTTATTTTTAAGGTAAAAATCGAAGGCTTTGTGCCGCTGATAGCCACCCCAGAGTTCATCGGCACCCGCGCCGGAGATCATTACTTTCACGTCTCTTTTGGCCTCCTTTCCGATCATCCATGTGAGAAATCCAGCAGAGTCTCCGACGGGCACATCCACGCTTTTGAGGTACTCATCCCAGTTGGCAAGGAAATTTTGCTGATTCACCTCGATGAGCGAATGCTCGGCAGGGATCTTAGCAGTCAGTTTTTCAGCGTTTGGACCGTCAGAATATTTCTTCTGATACTTTTTTTCATGCGTAATGGTGTAGGCAGGTAGAGCTTTTCCGCTTTGCCTGTGCCAAAGTGCATAGAGCAGCGAACTGTCAACCCCTCCACTAAGCTGAATTCCCAAGGGTACATCGGCCTGGAATTGCCTGCTGATAGCTTGTTCCAATACTTTTCTGAAACCGGATTTAGTGGATCCTTCTGGTGACTTTTTAATTCCTGAGATGCTGTCCCATCTGAAGGCAGAGTGTTGTTGTATCCAACTATTGCGATTTGGTTTCCACTCGCGAACTTCCCTGAAGAGGGTCTTACCGGGAAGTGGAGCCCGGAGGTAAAAATAATGACCGAACTGGTCGGTATCAATTTCACTTTTTCGGACTTGGCGAATTGCCCTGGCATCGGAAGAAATAATCAATCGATCGGGATTTTGAGCATAATAGAGCGGCTTTTCCCCGTTTTTATCCCGAGCCACTAAGATCGATTTCTCAATGAGATTGACTAAGATCAGGGCATACATCCCTTCGAGTTTTTCAAGTCCCTTATTTCCGAATATTCGAAGCCAATGCATCAATACCTCGGTATCAGAATTGGTGGTCAAGCTGACTCCCATCATTTCGAGTTGTCTTGCCAAAGCTCGGAAATTATAAATTTCACCGTTCCATATCAAAAAGTAATTTCCGTCCGGAGACCAGAACGGCTGATCTGCTTCCGGGGTCGGATGGGTGATTTTTAGGCGGTTGACTCCTATCCACATTCCTGGCCAAGGACTCAAAGCAGCTTGCTGATCCGGACCACGGTGATGAGCAAAAGCAAGCATCCCTTCAATGGATTTTTTATTAGCTCCTTTTCCCCAGATCAGATGTATTCCGCACATTATTTTGCCAGTTTGGTTTGAGTTTCTTTCCTGTAATTTTTTTCAAAATATCTACAAAAATGAGTCAATGCGCAGGATTCACATTTTGGCGTCCGGGCCAGACAGACATAGCGACCGTGAAGAATTAGCCAATGATGGGCTACATGCACATACTCTTTGGGGATATGCCGAATCAGTTGCTTTTCTACCTCCAAAGGGGTGGTAGCGGTCTGAGTGACTAACCCTAAACGCCTCGAAACCCGAAACACATGGGTGTCTACAGCCATATTGGGCTGATTCCAGACCACCGAGGTGATCACATTGGCAGTTTTACGACCCACGCCCGGCAGTTTGACTAATTCCGCTACTGTAGCAGGTACCTCCCCTTCAAAATCATCCACCAGCATTTTGCCTAAGCCTAGCAGGTGTTTGGTTTTGTTGTTGGGATAGGAGACAGATTTGATGTAAGGGAAAAGTTCGTCAAAGTGAGAAGCCGCCAGATGAGCGGGAGTAGGGAAATCCCTGAAAAGCGCAGGGGTCACCATATTTATTCGCTTGTCCGTACACTGGGCAGATAACACCACCGCTACTAAAAGCTGAAATGGATCAGCGTACTCCAGTTCAGTCTCTGCGATGGATTGATTCTCAGAAAAATGCTTTATAAATGCCGCGTACCGTTCTTTTTTAGTCATTAAAAATCAAAATTAGATTTTGAGGATCAAAGATAAGCAAAATTTAAAAATTAGGTCTGACTTGTCGGATATTGAATTTAGACTTTAAGGTCTTCAAATCACTTTTTGCGTATCTTGAAATCAAAATTTCACACATGAAATCGAGCATGTCACGAGTGACACATACTGTGATGATTATTCGAAATGCGAGATTCCATCTGACAATCGAGTAAAATTATAAACAGATGAAAGTTTCTATATTCTTAATTATACCAATGGTCACTCTCAGTTCATTTTGTTTTTCACAAAGCCGGCCCAGGGAGTTGGGGATTTCTTTTGGGGTAATTCCTACAGGAAAACTAAATGCGATCACCGATGTGAGTGGAGTGCGGGTGGGACATTTCACTAAAATTAGGGAGAATCACATTCGAACCGGGGTCACGGCCATTTTACCTCATGATGGGAATATATTTCAGGAAAAAGTGCCTGCTGCCATATTTGTCGGGAATGGGTTTGGAAAATTAGCTGGCGTCACGCAGGTCCAGGAATTAGGTAATATCGAAAGTCCGATCATCCTTACTAATACGCTCAGTGTAGCAGCCGGTATGGAGGGAGCGTTGAAGTATTCACTTTCTCTTCCAGGCAATGAATCGATTCAATCAGTCAATGTGATAGTGGGAGAAACCAACGATGGATATCTAAATGACATTCGGGGAATGCATATCAGTCCGACTGAGGTGATCACCACCATCGAATCTTCCGAATCCGGCCAGGTGACTGAAGGGAATGTAGGTGCTGGCACAGGAACAGTCTGCTTTGGATGGAAAGGCGGAATCGGGACTTCGTCGCGTCAGCTGCCCGAGAGTTTAGGCGGCTATACTGTTGGCGTGCTAGTGCAGTCCAATTTTGGGGGCAATTTACAGATTGCCGGAGTACCTGTCGGTGAGAAATTGGGAAAATATCCCTTCAAAGATGCTTTGGAAAAGTCAAATGGCAGTTGCATGATCGTAGTCGCTACTGATGCACCGATACTGGATCGGAATCTGGAGCGATTGGCTCAGCGAGCTATGATGGGGCTGGCAAAAACCGGCGGAATTGCGTCTAATGGATCTGGGGATTATGTGATCGCTTTCAGTACAGCAAAAGAAATTCGGATCCCACATTCATCAAAGGACGGAGCGCTTATAAAAACTGAAAGTCTGCGAAACGAAGACATGACGCCCTTATTTTTAGCTGTGATTGAGGCTACTGAAGAAGCGATTATAAATTCACTTTTTGCAGCTAAGACCATGACCGGAAAAGATGGCCACTCTGTCGAAGCGCTTCCTCAGGCGCAAGTTCTGGAATGGATCAGAGGCAAGTAATGTGGGTAAAACAGGCAGCTAGTTTTGATTTAAGCCGAATTTTCCAGGGATATAATCGTAAATTAAAAACATATCAAATTAGAATTATGTCCAGATCGCCCGATTTTTCAAGTTTAAAAGCTGTTTTTGTCAATTGCACACTCAAAAAATCACCTAAGCAAAGTCATACTGAAACTCTGATGCGAGTAGCTATGTCCATCATGGAGAAAGAAGGAGTAGCAGTAGAGCTGATCCGATTTGTAGACCATGAAGTAGCAAGTGGTGTTCAGCCAGACATGACCAAACATGGCTGGGATAAAGATGAATGGACCTCGATAAAAGACCGGATTTTAGCTGCCGATATTTTGGTGGTGGGCACTCCTATTTGGTTGGGAGAGAAATCCTCTGAGGCACAGAAACTGATCGAGCGGCTCTACAGCCTAAGTGCTAAACAAAACGATAAAGGTCAATACCTGTATTATGGCAAAGTCGGAGGTTGTATCGTTACCGGAAATGAGGATGGAATCAAGCACTGTGCAAGTGGAATTTTGTATGCTCTTCAGCACATTGGTTATTCAATCCCACCCCAAGCAGATGCCGGCTGGATTGGAGAAGTAGGACCTGGGCCGAGTTATGGAGATACCGAATGGAATGGAGAAAAGAAAAAAACTCCAGTAGGTTTTGATTCGACCTTTACAAATCGAAATACAACTTTCATGACTTACAACATACTTCACCTGGCTAAAATGCTCCAATCCCAAAATGGCTATTCTCCTTATGGTAACTCCGTAAAAGATTGGGAATCAGGTGAACGTTGGAATTTTGAAAGACCGGAGTAGTACTCCACTTAAATCTCTTTATCCTTTTTGGCAAAAGGAAAACAAAAAAATAGATCAGGTCAATTAATCCAACCAAATTCTTAAAGCAATTCCAAGCAGATTCATACCGATTCAATTATTATTTTGGTATCCACCAAACCTATCAAGGCTGCCGGATAAGGCTTTTTTTGATTCAATAATTAATTTCGGATAGCTATCATCACGAAAACCAAAGGGATTTATTTTAGATCTGTATTACTCTAATTGGTGAAGATAATGTCCGGAAATTGTACCTAAAACCGGACAATGGTGTACGAAATCGCAATGAATTAGATTTTGGGTGAATTTTAGTCGATTTGTATTCAATGACTTACGATTTTTTATAAAATGGTATTATTTTTAGAAATACTAAAGCTGTGTGTGCTTCATCGGTTAATTCCGATCGAACTAAACTTTGTCAATTTTGAATCATTTTTCAAAAAGATACACATTCAATCCAAGTACCATTTCAATGAAAACTTATTTCACTATGAGAAAACTCATTCTAGCCTTATCCTTAGCCACAGTCCCTTTTTTGAGCCAGGGACAGACCGATGCCCGCCTGATGCAATTGCCAGACGTATCAGATACCCAGATTACATTCACCTTTGGGGATGACATCTGGGTAGCGCCGAAGGAAGGTGGAGTAGCCTTAAGACTTACCTCACCTGCAGGCCCGGAAATGTACCCCAGATTTTCACCTGACGGGAAGCATATCGCATTTTCTGCCAATTACAACGGAAACTATGATGTATATGTCATGCCCGTTGCCGGTGGAATTCCGAAGAGGTTAACGTACCATGGCATGCCGGATATAGTGCAGGATTGGACCCCTGATGGTCAGTCTATTTTATTCACGTCTGGTAGAGAAAGTGGTAAGGAGCGTTTTTCACAATTCTATACCGTATCGATAAATGGTGGACTTCCCAGCAAACTCCCAGTGCCTTACGGTGAATTTGCTTCCTATTCCCCAAATGGTAAACGAATTGCCTTTACGGATCGAAGCCGAGTCAACAGAAATTGGAAAAGGTACCGGGGAGGCACCGCTCCTGATATTTTGATATTTGATCTGGCAGGTTATAAAACCGAAAACGTCACCAACAATGAAGCAAATGATGAATTGCCGATGTGGATTGGGGATGCAGTATACTATATGTCAGACAATGGTCCTGAGAAAAGAAATAACATCTGGAAATATGACCTGAATACTAAGAAAAATACCCAACTAACTGATTTCAAAGATTTTGATATCACATTTCCTTCTAATAGCGATAAAGAAATCGTATTCGAAGCAGGGGGGAGTTTGTATCTTTTTGATATCGCTACTGAAAAATACAAGCGGGTGGAAATTCAGATCATTTCAGATCAGAAGGCCATGATTCCAAAAATAGTAAATGTTGCTTCTGATATTCAATCAGGAGGGATCTCTCCAGATGGAAACCGGGTAATCGTCAGTGCAAGAGGAGAGATTTTTAGCTTGCCTGCCAAAAAAGGTTTTGTGACCAACCTTACCAACACTTCTGGTGTAGCTGAACGCTATCCTGAAATAGCTCCGGATGGAAAGAAAGTCGCGTTCTGGTCAGATGCTACCGGTGAATATCAGCTGACCATAAAGACATTGGGAGCAGAATCCAAAACCACCACTTTGACCAATTTTAAAGACGGCTTTGGTTATTCTATCTTCTGGTCTCCAGACTCCAAAAAGATAGTGAGTGTCAACCAAGCGATGGAAATCATGCTAATTGATGCGACCACAGGTGCTGTATCCATTATCGACCAGGGTAAATACATGTTTGAGGGCAATCTCCGGTCCTTTGCAGTAAGCTGGTCGCCAGATAGCCGGTACATCGCCTACGGCTTGTCCAAATTGAATCGGGCTACTTCTGCGATCTACATTTTTGATACAAATGCCAATAAGCTTTCTCAGGTAACTTCAGGATTCTATGCTGATCAGAATCCGGCATTTAGTGAAGATGGCAAGTATTTGTTTTTCACAACCAACCGATCGTTTATGCCTTCCTACTCGGATGTGGACAATACTTTTATTTATTCCAATACCACTGGAGTGGCCGTAGGAACTTTGAATTCGTCCATTGCTTCGCTGATTTCTTTGAAAAATGATGAAATCAAAGTGGAGGAAGCGAAGTCAACAGATTCAGCTGAGAAGAAGGATGAGAAGAAAGAAGAATCAAAAGGCGTTGATTTTGAGACCGCCAATTTTGAAAACAGAATTGAAATGCTCGATATCGAAACAGGCAATATTGGACAAATTGCTGCATTGAAGGGTAAATTGCTGTACCTGCGTTATCCAAATACGGGAGCTCCCGCGACTTCCCAGAGTAGCCTGGAGCTATATGATTTGGAAGAAAAAGAGTCCAAAACTGTCCTCAGTGGAGTAAATGCCTTTTCGCTCTCTGCCGACTACAAAAAGGTTTTGGTTTCCTCCATGGGTAAGTTGGCCGTAATCGATCCAGCCCCGGCTCAGAAAATCGAAGACGCTGTTCCTACTTCAGAGATGCAAACCACTATTGTGCCTTCGGAGGAGTGGAAGCAGATTTTCAATGATGTTTGGAGATTTGAACGGGATTATTTTTATGATCCGACCATGCATGGCGTAGATTGGAAGGAGATGCGAAGCAGATATGGTAGTTTGATCGATCAGGCCAATTCCAGAAGAGATGTGAATATCATTATTGGAGATCTGATTGCTGAGCTGAATGCATCCCACACTTACAATAGTGGAGGGGATTTGGATGCTGGTCCTTCCATGCCGGTTGGCTATCTAGGCGCCAATTTCAAATTGGAAAATGGTGCTTATCGAATCGAAAAAATAATTCAGGGTGCACCTTGGGATCTGGAAGTCCGCTCGCCATTGGTTAAGCCTGGAGTGAATGTAAAAGAGGGGGATTATATTTTGGCTATCAACGGGCAGTCCATCGATACCAGTAAGTCTATTTATGCAGCGTTGCAAGGCCTTGCCGGTAAGACTGTGCAGCTGACGGTAAACAGTTCTCCTTCCTTGACTGGAGCAAGAGAAGTATTGGTGTCTGCTTTAAGTTCAGAGGCCCGACTCAGAAATCTGGCATGGATAAATGATTTCCGAAAAAGAGTGGACGAAGCCACGGGTGGCAAGATCGGTTATATCTTCGTTCCTAGCACTGGAATAGATGGGCAAAATGAGCTTTTCCGTCAGTTTTACGGGCAAATGGAAAAAGAAGGAATGATAATCGATGAGCGTTTCAACAACGGTGGACAGATTCCTGATCGATTTGTTGAGCTTTTGGACCGAAAGCCTTTGGCTTATTGGGCAGTCCGGGACGGAGAGGATTGGGCTTGGCCTCCGGCGGGTAACTTTGGCCCTAAGGTCATGTTGATCAACGGATTCTCCGGTTCTGGAGGGGATGCCTTTCCTGACTTTTTCCGAAAGCGTGAAATCGGGCCTTTGATCGGAACCCGGACCTGGGGAGGATTGATTGGGATTTCGGGCGCACCTTCACTGATCGATGGAGGATCAGTGACCGTTCCGACTTTTAGGATGTATGATCCAGACGGAACATGGTTTAAAGAAGGGTATGGAGTGGAACCCGACATTAAAGTTGTAGAAGACTTTGAAAGTCTGGCAAAGGGAACGGATGCTCAATTGGAAGCCGCAATCAAAGAAGTGATGCGATTGCTAAATAGCAAAGACAAATTCACCCCACCGTCCAGACCAGCTTACGAGGATAGAAATTAGTGCTGGATTTGAACTAGAGAATGATAGCCCACTTTTAATCTGGTGGGCTATTTTTTTGGGAACTAACATAATCGCCTACGGTCAGTGGATTGCTTGCAGCAGATTTGAAATTATGCGACTGAGAATGTTTAAAAATTGACTAGTTAGGGAGCTTTAAGAGGAAAATTGGGAAGACTGCCTAAACCAACCGCTATTCTACCGGAATGTATCGAATCTTTACTTTTTTCTTTCCCCATTCCCGGGCCTTTTTCACATCCTGTCCCATATAAATATCAATCCTCTTGGTCCATCTCCCATGCATCCTATCGAGCACTTTGTATTTGCCAGTTAATCCTTCAATGATGACTTCTGAATTGTAATTCAATCCTGAATCCAGCAAATCCCGGGAAATGGCGATGGCTTTCATGCCGGGTTTTAAGGTGTCACCCCATGCGGTTATGTTAGGATTGCTATCAGTTTGAGCACTTACAGAATTGTATGCGGTAGCCCTGACCTCCATGGATTGAGTCTTAGGGCCACCACATGCACTAAATAAAATTAGCAGTGAAACAGTAAGAATACAGTTGACTTTTGACATGTACATACCTATAAAACAGCTATTAACGACAATCGTTCCCTGTTTTATTTAGATCCATCCGAAGAGAAAACATGAAAAGAGTAACCGAAGTGATTTTGGGACCACCTATTGATTCAAATACAGTTTATAATATGGTATTTTAAATAAATGATCATCTAAAATTCTGATTGTATGGCAAACATAGATCGATTAAGGTCGTAGAATAAATGTAAGCAAAATAAAAAATAACCTTTAACCGAATCTGATATGGAAGAGAACATAGAGAAAAGAAAAGAGCGAATTAAGAAAAATCCCATGATAGAAGACGATGTAAAACAGAATCCCGAAAAGGGAATAATGAGAGACCCCTACGTCAAACCAAATGCCTCAGGCGGAAAAAAACCAACCAAACCTGCAAATACGGAAGATTAACAAATCAATAAATAATAAAATGCCCCCATTAGTCAGATTTCTAATGGGGGCATTTTTTTGAATATGGATTTTATGTTTTTGACAGAAAAGATTACCAATTCGCTTTATTTCTCGCAAAAGGGCCATTTGGATGTCTACTGCTGTAAATTGCATTAAAACTTATTCCTCCTAAATTAGAGTTCCCTATTTTCAATGAAACAGTCATGAATAAAGTCAACCTGAATGAAAAATTTGATCTGATCAAGGAACATTGGAACCCGAAAATCATCGGAGAACTCAATGGTCAGGATGTTAAACTTGCCAAGGTCAAAGGAGAATTTGTGTGGCATGATCATAAGGGAGAAGACGAACTATTCCTGATTATGAAAGGAACCTTGAGAATTGAATTTCGCGATCGGAGCATTACTCTTAATGAAGGTGAGATGTTGATTATCCCAAGAGGAGTCGAACATTTCCCCATCGCGGAAGAAGAGGTTTGGATTTTACTTTTTGAGCCTCAGAGCACCAAGCATACCGGTGAGGTTATGACTGAGCGCACAGTCCAAAAGTTCGAAAAAATCTAATGATTTACTTATGAATCGACCCGTTCTTTTTCTCATTTGTGTTTTGCTTTTCGGAGCATGTCTTCCCGAGAAAAAAAAGGTGCAGTTTGATCTGGAGGAACTTTCTATTGCTAAAATCCATGAACTGTATGCTTCTGGCGCAATGAGCGCAGAAAGTCTAACCGCTTCTTATTTGGCTAGGATCGACTCGGTCAATACAAAAATCAATGCCATCACCACTATAAATCCCAAAGCACTGGAAATAGCCCGTGCCTTGGATCTTGAATATAAAAACACCGGTGTCCTTCGACCCCTTCATGGGATACCAATGATCGTAAAGGACAACATCAATACACTCGGAATGCCCACGACGGCTGGTTCATTGGCTTTAGAAGATTTTTATCCGGAAAATGACGCCTTTATCATCCGACAGCTGGAGGCTGCAGGAGCCATTGTTCTTGCAAAATCAAATATGGCGGAGTGGGCTTTTTCTCCAATGCATTCTGAGAGTTCTACTGCTGGGATCACCCGGAATCCCTATAATCTCGACTATGTCCCGGCTGGCTCAAGTGGGGGGACAGGCGCTGCTGTGGCTTCAAATTTGGGGACTATCGGACTAGGTACCGATACCGGAAACTCCATTCGGGGACCTTCTTCGCATAATGCCTTGGTAGGATTCCGAACGACTCTTGGGCTTATCAGCCGAGAGGGAATTGTACCATTATACCTCAGAAACGATGTGGTCGGTCCCATGTGCAAGACCGTAGAAGATGCAACCCGGACGCTTCAGGTCATGGTAGGAATCGATCCAAACGATTCACTTACTTATTATTCCAAAGGAAAAGCAGCCAATGATTATTTACAATATTTACAAAAGGACGGTCTTCGAGGGGCTCGAATTGGGGTTTTCCGAACACTAAGCGAGAACGATCCCGACCCTGAAATTTCGCAACTCTTCAATCAGGCATTATTAGACATGCTAGCTTCGGGTGCAGTGATTGTGGATTCAGTTGCGGTTCCCAATTTTCAGGAACTGAGGAAGGATCAATGGTGTCCGACATTCAAATCTGACCTGGAGGATTTCCTTCAGACTTATGTGAAAAGAGAGACCCTTTCGAATTTTGAAGATGTACTCCGGGTGGAAACTCGCTCCCAATATACCCGGGACCGAATCAGTGCTTTGGGACAAAGTACACTTCGCAGATCGAATCCCGAACTTCCCTGTGGCAATGTCTATGAGGATGAACGGAGGATTGCCTTTCGAGAAGCAATCGAACAGACGATGGATTCGCTGCAATTAGATGCCTTGGTTTATCCCTCCTGGAATAATCGGCCGGCTCTTATTGAGCGGTTTGAAGCGGAATATCGCGGAGATAATTCCCAGATCATAGCACCGCATACCGGTCAACCTGCCTTCACTGTTCCCATGGGGTTCACGACTGGAAATCTTCCTGCAGGAATTCAGTTTTTGGGTAGAATGTATGCCGAACCAACTCTAATCCGATTAACCTACAGTTACGAGCAAAATACCAAACATAGAAAAGCACCGACTCTCTGATTTGATTCTCCTCTCTAAATCCTGGAAGGATATTGAATATTTAATAACCATTGAAATCGGGCAAACTTTGGGGTACTAAACAGGTGAGGATGATAATTGATGACCGATTCTACCTGGCCATTTAATCATAAATAAGAAATGAAAGTAATACTACTCATTCTTTCTATAGCAGGATTTTTATTTTTGGAATCAACCGTCACCTCCCCTACAGAGGTGGAGTTGGTCACTAATCACGGTCGGATCCTACTGCGGCTGTATGATCAGACACCACTTCACAGAGATAATTTTATCAAACTGGTAAATGAAGGACTATATGATTCCCTGCTGTTTCACCGGGTTATCGATGACTTTATGATCCAGGCTGGTGACACCAAAAGTAAAAATGCCAGTTCAGATGAGCGACTGGGTTCCTCAGATTTGAATTACAAGATTCCGGCGGAATTCCATCCGGATCTCTTCCATAAAAAAGGTGCACTTGCAGCTGCCAGGGATGGTAATTTGCAGCGGGCATCCAGCAGTACGCAGTTTTATATAGTCAAAGGGAAAATACAGAACGATAGTCTTTTGGATCATAATCAAGGGCGGATTAATAAAATGCTGGCAAGACACTATGCCTTGAATGATCCGAGGCATAAGCCGATTTTGGATAGTTTAGAGAGTGCAAGAGCTAAAAAAGATACTGTTCAGATCAGAGTCATAAGCGAAAGACTCAATCAGATTGTGGAGAATTATTCGGAGTTTGAGCCTTATGTCATTCCCGAATCGCATCGGTTGGTTTACAAAGAAATGGGAGGTACTCCTCATCTGGATCAGAATTATACGGTTTTTGGGGAGGTCATTTCAGGTCAAGAAGTAGTAGACGCGATTGCTGCTGTGGCTACCAACGCCCAAGACCGGCCGGTTTCGGAAGTTCGGATTTTAAGCATGCGAGTGATATCCAGATAAATCTTCTAAATTAATGCTGTAAACCATCCTCTTATGAGACAAATCATTTGCTGCATTGGACTGTTGTTTTTGATTTTTTCCTGCGGAAAAAAAGAGCTCACCCAAGTTCCGAATTCTTCTCCCAACATCGTTTTTATCTTTGCAGACGACCTTGGATACGGTGATTTAAGCTGTTTTGGAGCTACGGATATTGCTACCCCAAATATTGACCGTATTGCCAATGAAGGAATTAAATTCACCTCATTTCTCTCCGCTTCTCCGGTATGCAGTCCCTCCAGAGCTGGACTTTTGACCGGAAGGATGCCACAGCGGATGGGAATCAACGCAGTGTTTTTTCCTGAAAGTTTTACGGGCATGGACCCGGAAGAAATCACCTTCGCGGAAATTTTAAAGGAAAAAGGTTATCAGACTGCCGCTGTAGGAAAATGGCATTTGGGACATCTGGAACGATTTCTCCCCTTGAATCAAGGCTTTGACCAATACTTTGGTATCCCATATTCAAATGACATGGAGTCGGTGGTCTATTTGCGAAACAATGATGTGGAGCAGTTTGAGGTAGACCAGCATTTTACCACCAAAACCTACACAGAAGAAGCGCTCAAATTCATCGATCAAAGTTCAGAAGCACCGTTTCTACTCTATCTGGCGCACTCCATGCCTCATGTGCCAATTTATGCTTCGCCGGCATTTGAGGGGACATCCCAGCGAGGACTTTATGGCGATGTGATTCAGGAGCTCGACTGGAGTGTAGGAGAGATCCTTAAGAAATTGGAAGAAAAGGGCATTTTGGAAAATACGCTGGTGGTCTTTTCCTCTGACAATGGCCCTTGGCTGGTCATGGAGGATCATGGTGGATCAGCAGGTCCACTTCGCGAAGGAAAACAGTATACATTTGAAGGAGGTGTTCGGGTGCCAACCGTCGCGATGTGGAAAGGAAAGATTGAGCCAGGCCAAGTCTATGAAGAAATGGCTACCCAAATGGACTGGTTTCCGACATTTGTCAAAATTGTCGGAGCCGAAATTCCAGCCGACCGGATTATAGATGGCAGGGATTTATCTGCTGTACTCTTTGAAAATGGAATGCGGGAGGAAACTGGATTTCTTTATTATTCTGGGGCAGATCCACGTGGGTATCAATTTGACAATTGGAAAGTAAAACTCCCCTATGGTGGATTTGGAGGATCACCGGGCATGAAGGCGGTGGCTGCTCATGATACTTTGCTGTTCAATTTGGCAAATGATCCTGGTGAGACAAACAACCTAGCAATGGATAATCCCGAAAAGCTTGCTCAGATGATGCGTGCGATGGATTTAGCTATAAAACAATTGGGACCGTTGCCAGAAAGCAAGATAGTCAGAAAGGGTGCTGACAACAGTCATTATAAATATTTAGAGGAGAAGCGAAAAGCTACCTCAAAAGATTGACTATTCCTCCATGCTATTTATAAGTAGAAACTCACTTTACTGATTTGCGCTTTAATTTTCAGGATACCAGTTTCGCAGCCTGACGTCCACCTGAGGTGCGTTGGCATTGACCATAGCTTTGAACTTTTCTACATCCGCCAAGCCATTTCCACCTCTGAAATGATAAGGATAAACGATTGCTGGTTTAAAATCCGAGACTGCATCGGCAGCTTGGTCCACATCCATTGTGTAGGGAAGGTTCATACAGATAAATGCCACATCGATCCCCTTCAAAGCACGCATTTCCGGGATGTCTTCCGTATCGCCTGAAAGATAAACCTTCTTTCCACCCAGATCGAGAATGTACCCGTTTCCCCTGCCTTTTGGATGTCGGCTATCTTCAGTTTCCGGTAAATTATACATTGGAATCGCGGAAATACTGATTCCTGCAATCGATTCTGTCTGTCCGTTATTCATGATTTGTATGGATTTACCTAACCCCGCAGGAAGTTTTTCAGCCACTGCTTTAGGAGCTATAATAATTGCCTCAGTCAGATCCAGGCCATCCAGCGTTTCTTGATTGTGATGGTCTCCATGGATATCGGTAATCAATACCATGTCCGGTTTTTTCTGGTCTTTAAAAAGTGCTGCTCCTCCATAAGGATCCACATAAATGGATTTTCCCTGATATTCCAAAACCAATGTTCCATGTAAAATCGGCGTTACCTTGATCTCTCCTTTGGAAGATGGAATCAGATCTTGTCCGAATGAAGCAATCGGATTGAAAAGTATGAGGAAGAAGAGTAGCTTTTTCATTTTTTGAACAGTTTGAAAATTAACCCTAGAATGCGGTCAGTTGTTTACTCGCTGTATAGTTTTTTGGTTTTCTAAATAATTGACTTAATCACTTTTTAAGCCTATTTGCTGCAAAATGCCCATTTCCTACTTTTTGAAATATATAGAAAGATCTGCGTAGTCCGCATTTATTTAGATTTTCAGAATTTAATGACACCGATATTGGATCACGTGTAAGATTATTTTGGAGAAAATTGGATTATTTATGTAGATTAATAATCTATAATGAATCAATAAAAATCATTTTTCAAGTGTATAATTTTACCTCGGCATGAAACTAATCCTGACTTCAATTCTTTTATTTTTTTTTATTTCTGCCGGATACAGCCAATCGGTAAATGATCTTCGAAGTTCGACCTTAGAGCTCATGGCCACCTTTGATGAAAAGGTAAAATCACAGGCAATGTTTTCTTTTCAGGATTCATTGCGTACCGAATGGACCAACCTTCCCTTGGGGCTAGCACCCCGTCCAGGAGTTCGGTTTGGTGACTTTTCTGAAGAAAGTAAACAGAAGTTTCATAGGCTTCTGACAACGATGTTGAGCTCGCAGGGCTATCTAAAGACTTTTGCCATTCTTCAGCTGGATGATATCCTGCATGAAATCTTTGAGATTGGATTTGAAAAGGGTGAAATCAACGAGAATACCATAAAAATGGTCAGAACCCTGAATTGGGATTATGGCAATTACTTTTTTGCAGTCTGGGGAGATCCAGCTGTAGATGCGAATTGGGGGCTTAAGTTCGAAGGACATCACCTCTCACTTAATCTATCGGTTGCCGGAGATTCCTATTCAATGACTCCGGTTTTTATGGGATCTGATCCTGCAGAAGTGGAAGTTACTCAATACGCTGGACTGCGCCCCTTGAGTAAAGAAGAGGATTATGGATTTTGGCTTATCAACGCACTGGATGACGCCCAAAAGGCAAAAGCTACGCTGAACCGCAACGTCCCGGGTGATATTCTGACCGCTCCGGGCTCAGAGCAACGACTGACCGAGTACCAAGGAATCACTGCAGCAGAACTGGATGAGAAGCAGGCCAAAATTCTCCATTACCTTATTGAAGAGTATATCGGAAATCTAGAGCATGAGAAAGCTGAGAAATACTTAGAAATCCTTCATTCAGCTGATCCTAGACAGATATTTTTTGCATGGATCGGAAAATATGAACCAAGAAATCCACACTACTATATAATTCATACACCTCATTTTATGATCGAATATGACAATGTGGGATTTTTAAAAAATGGAAATCATATTCATGCGATTTGGCGGGAAAAAGAGAATGATTTTGGGGCCGATATTTTAAAAAGACACCGGATGGATCATGAACATGATTGATCTTGGCTCAGCTGAAGTTCCATTTTTTTTTAGGTTCAGAGAGTCCTTCAGAATTCAAATGAATGCCTTCGGTCTTTAGAATTGGCATATCATGGATTCAGATTTTATATTCACAGAGTAAACCCGTAACCTCAAACTTTATAATATGAAAAAATCGCTCTTTATTTTAATGCTCTGTTTTGGGCTTATTTCCAGCATTCAGGCTCAACAAAAAACACCTCTTCAATTGATGGATCTGTTTGATCTGGAATATGTCTCAGATCCTGCGATCTCTCCCGATGGAACCAAGGTGGTCTATGTCCGCAACTTCAAGGATGTGATGACGGACCGGGATTATTCCAATCTCTGGATGGTCAATATAGACGGAACTCAAAACCGGCCGATAACTCAAGGGAATCAGCGTGACTTTGGTCCAGTTTGGTCACCGGATGGCAGTAAACTCGCCTACAGATCCAATCAGCAAGATGAGAAGATCAAACTCTTTGTGATGTATTTGGATACGCGGATTTCGGTGGCTTTGACTAATTCTGCCAATGCTCCAGGCAGCGTCTCCTGGTCTCCTGATGGACAGACCTTGGCTTTTACTTCTCTTGTGCCTGCGAATAAAAAATCCAAACTTTCGATTCCTTCCCCTCCTTCAGGGGCTAAATGGAACGAAGCACCGGTCTATATCGATGAGCTCAACTATCGTGCGGATGGAGCAGGATATTTAAAGCCAGGAAATCAGCAGATTTTTACAATTGGACTGGCTGGAGGAACCGCCAGGCAGTGGACATCCGATGATCAGAATTACGGTTCTCCAGAATGGGCAGCCGATGGGAAAAGTTTGTATTTCTCCGCCAATCTTCACGAAGACAATGAATTGGTGCCCAATAATTCTGAAATCTACCGACTCAATTTAGCAGATGGTAAAATTACTGCTCTCACATCCCGATTTGGACCAGATGTCAATCCCGCTGTATCTCCAGACGGAAAAATGATCGCGTTTATTGGTTTTGACGATACCTTTCAAGGTTATCAGGTTCGGAATCTTTATGTCATGAACGCAGATGGCACTGGGGTCAAAAACATGACCGCAGATCTGGATCGGGATGCTGCCAATCCACAATGGGAATCAAGCGGGAAAGGCATTTACTTCCAATACGATGATAAAGGAGACACTAAAATCGGGCATGTCGCCTTGACAGGTAAAATCCGTACCGTAGTGGAAGGCTTAGGCGGTTTGGATCTGGGACGTCCCTACAATGCAGGAACTTATTCTGTTTCAAACAACAATCGATTTGGATTCACTCTAGGTGGAGGTGATCATCCTGCAGATCTTGCCGTTTGGATGGATGGACAGACCAAACGAATCACTTCCGTCAACGAGGATGTGTTTTCCTATCGAGAGATTGGTGAAGTAGAAGAACTTTGGTGGAAATCCAGTTTCGATGGACGGGATATCCAAGGGTGGATCGTGACTCCACCTGGCTTTGATCCTAGCAAAAAATATCCGTTGATCTTAGAAATTCACGGGGGTCCATTTGCCATGTATGGTAATTCTTTTTCTTACGAAGTGCAGCAATACGCAGCCGCAGGCTATGTAGTATTATACACCAATCCAAGGGGAAGTACAGGTTACGGCCAGGAATTTGGCAATCTGATTCACCACGATTATCCCAATCATGACTATGAGGATCTGATGTCTGGAGTAGATGCTGTGATCGCCAAAGGCTATGTAGATACTCAAAATCTCTTTGTCACCGGAGGCTCCGGTGGAGGTGTATTGACTGCCTGGATCGTGGGCAAAACAGATCGATTCAAGGCGGCCGTTGTGGCAAAGCCGGTGATCAATTGGACGAGTTTTGTGCTGCATGCGGACAATCCCGCCTTTTTTGGAAAATATTGGTTTGGGGCAATGCCTTGGGAGGATCAGGAAAATTATTGGAGACGGTCTCCACTTTCGCTGGTCGGTAACGTAAAAACTCCCACTATGCTTTTGACTGGAGAGCAAGATTTCCGTACGCCGATTTCAGAATCAGAGCAATATTACACGGCTTTAAAATTAAATGGAGTGGAATCGGCCATGGTTCGTATCCCGAATGCTTCTCATGGTCTGGTGAATCGACCAAGTATGCTTCTGAGTAAATCGGCTGCTATTTTAAGCTGGTTTAATCAGTACCGTGGCAATTGAGATTTGATTCCAAATCTTTGACTTAAAACCCCATTTTTTTCTTTTGTGCAAGGATCTGATAAGTACAGATTCTTGCACAAAGGGAAATTTAAAAAAATGGATAAAATGAAAACAAGGTTTCTAATTGGATGGAAGGATCCTATCCGGTGTAAAAGATTATTAAAGAAACCATAGCCCTAAAGGAATGATTTTTTTAATCCGATGAAGCGGGTTTATCTGATCAGTTTATGGAATTGCTCAATCTGGGTCTGACTGCCCTGGATATAGATGATATCCCCCTGCTTCAAAACGTCCTCTGGCTTTACAGTATCCATCATGTTGTTTTTTCTTTTGATACCCAAGATATTGATCCCGTACTGTGCTCGTAGATTCAGATCTTTCAGGGGTTTACCCAAAAACCGGTTGCTATCTGTATTGATCCGAAGGCTGGTAATATTGAAATCACTTAAGTTACTTGGCTTATAATGTTTTGTACGTCTGACTTCATTTTTAAACAATTGGTAATTATCTGCTCTGACTTTATCTACCAGCATGTCGATGTCATCTTCCGGCACGAGAAAGTTTTGTAGGACATGGGTAAATATTTGCACTGAAGTTTCAAACTCCTCTGGGATCACTTCATCTGCGCCCAAGGCGAGTAATTCGGAGGTTTCTTTGACATACCTTGTTCGTACGACCAGATAGAGTGAGGTGGATATCGATCGAATATTGGTGATGATATTTTTGGTGGCAAAATTATCTGATATGGCGATGACAGCGGTTCTGGCTCTTGATAGGTGTACCGCTTCCAACATATGATCCTGAGTGGCATCACCAAAAATGATCGGCAACCCTTTTGCTTTTTCCTTTCTGACGGTATCTGCATTCATCTCGATGACTACAAAAGGGATGTCGCTTGCTGAAGCTGCTTTGGCTAGGTTACTGCCATTTACGCCATAGCCGATGATGACTAGATGATTTTCCAATTCCTCGACCTCTGGTTCCTTGCTTGTTTTGGAGGAAATCAAAGTGCCTTCCAAGCCGAGTTTTTTCGAAACACCGATAAACCGCTGGACTATCTGCTCCGAGAAGATGATAACAAAAGGGGTAATTATCATCGATACGATTGATACAGACAAGAAATATTGATTGGTCTCAGCACTTAGCAGATTGTATTCGATACCTACTTTGGAAAGAATGAAGGCAAATTCCCCAACTTGAAATAAAGACAAACCCGTCAAAATCACTGTTCGAACCGAATACTTTAAGATCGCTACCGCTAGCGATGCGATGATTGACTTGACAAAAAAGACCACGATGACCAAGAGTAAGATGATCGGGATATTATTCAGAAAAAATTCCAACTCTAGTAGCATGCCTACCGATACAAAGAAGAAGCTGGTGAATAGCTCCCTAAAAGGAAGGATGATACTGGTAGCCTGATGAGAGTATTCGGATTCGGAGACAATCAATCCTGCTATAAACGCACCCAAAGCCAAGGATAATCCTGCTTCTGAGGTGAGAAAAGCTACTGCAAAACATAGTGTGAAAGTGATCAGCAGAAAGAGTTCTTTGCTGTTGGTTTTTGCCACCGCGTGCATCAATCTTGGAACCACATACCTGGCACTCACAAAGGTAATTACGAGTACGATTGCCGTTTTGAAAAGTAGGGCTAGGATACTTGTCCATAGATCTGTACTCTCGCCTGCGATCATCGGTGTCACGAGCATCATCGGCACCACGATGATATCCTGAAAAATCAATATGGCCAGCGCATTTCTCGCATGCGGAGCAGAGATTTGTTGCCGATCCTGAAGAGTTTTTAAAACAATGGCGGTACTGGATAACGAGAAAAGAAATCCCACGAATACAGACTGATTCCAAGAGTGACCAAGAAAATAAAACACGAGCGCTGCAATCAAAACGGTCACAGCTACCTGAAAGAATCCCCCGATAAAAACTGTCTTTTTTATAGAAATCAGCTGTTTGATCGACAATTCCATTCCGATGACAAAAAGAAGTAGGATTACACCAATTTCAGAAAGGATTTCTACCTGCTCTACTGCCTCAATCAAACTTAGACCATATGGTCCGATAATCACTCCCGTGATCAGAAACCCGACAATCGAGGGTAGTTTAAGTTTTTGCAAGGCAAAAACAATGACAACTGAAAAACCTAAAAGGATGAGTATGTCTTGTAATAACGGTAAGTGCATTCGGTTTTTTTAGTCTATTACTTTATTCGGTCTTTATTTTTACACGTCGAAAACAATTCTAAATCCTTTATTCGCCACATCGTGCTATCGGATTGAAATGATTCAGTCAATGATTGAGGATGAATACAGAAATATTAATTCTTCAGCTTATTTTTCAACATCAAGAAATGGACTCGCCGGATACTAAAAAGGGCAAATTTTGTTTTCCGAAAGTTTCGATTTTTCAGATACTCTTTAAAGCTTAATAAATAGAATCTTTAAAATCTCACTTTGGATCAATTAGCGCGTTGAGCCTTTCTTTATGAAATAGTTTCCCCTTACTATTCTAAAATTTTTCTCTTTAAGATATCATCATTAAAGTGTTTTTCCTAACAGGAACGCCATTTTGGGCTGTAGCAAAACCGTATGACCCGAAATTTAAAATCAAACTGTCCCGCTCAATTGATAAGCTTCCTCTGCTATTTTAAAACTGTTCTGACTTCGCCAGATTTATCAGGAGTTTTATCCAAAGTCCTTAATATTCTGATTTTCAAACTTACCAGTCAAAAGAATGGTGTATTTACGGAAATCATCCAAGAACAAAAGAGGAGGCTTTCTTCCATTAATTGTTGGCTGAATTATTCTTAAAACTCTTATCAGGATAAGTCGGAGGAGCTGGCACTGGACGCGGATCTGCCTTGATCAATTCTTTCAGGTGCTCGATTGCGGCGTCAAGCTGCGCATCCTTTCCTTCAAAAGTTGCCTTCGGTAAATTGATCACTTCGATATCCGGAATGAATCCGACACCCTCAATCAGCCACTCCCCTTCAGCACCATAGACACCATTCATCGGTGCTCTTGCGATACCATCATCAGAAAGCGTATTTGCTCCTGAAAGCCATACTTCTCCACCCCAGGTCCTTGCTCCGATTGATTTGCCCAAACCTAGTCTTCGGAAACCTTCGGCAAAAGCTTCTCCATCCGAAGCAGTAAACTCATCCACCAACAAGACTAAATGACCTCGGAAAGCATAAGGCATGTTCCAATAGGGTTCTCCGGTCCGGCCTTTCCAATAGAAGAATACTTCACGCATCAATTTCTCCAAGATAAAGCTGTCGATATTTCCTCCCCGATTATGACGCACGTCGATGACCAGTCCTTGCTTTTTAAACTGAGGGTAAAAGTCTCTGTACCATTGGGAAATATCCGAGGAAGTCATTGCGCGCAGGTGTACATAGCCCAAATTTCCATTGGATTGCTCTTCGACTTCCATCCTTCTGGTCCATTCCCATTCATTGTAGCGGAGATTGGACTCTGCCCGAGCAGACATGGGCTTCAGGATGCGGTCTTCCTTGGCTTTGCCATCTTCACCCAGCAGAGAGAGGCGAACTTGCTTCCCGGCTTTATCACGGAGTAGCTGGTAAATATCCGGTACTTCCATGACTGCTATTCCATCGACATGGGTGATGACATCCCCTTCGGAAATCCGGACATCGGGATGCGAAAGCGGCGACATTTCATCTGGATAATCCGGGTCAGATTGGTAAATATGGCTGATGGTATATCCCTTGAGTTTCTCATTCCTCTCAAGTTGGGCTCCCAGCATTCCAAAGCTAATGTCATCTGTTCCTTCGCGAAGATCTCCGCCTCGGACAGAAGTGTGCAGAACGCTGAGTTCGCCGACCATTTCTCCTATTACATCAGACAGTTCTGCTCTGGTGGTCACACGATCTACCAGCGGCAGGTATTTTTCATACATCGCATCCCAGTCCACGCCATGCATTCCCGGATCATAGAAATAATCCCGCTCCATACGCCAGGCGTCTGTAAAGATCTGTTTCCAATCCTCTCTTGGATCAATGGAAAATTTCACTCCGCTGAGATCAACCCTGAACTTTGAAAGATCTGTGATCGGAGAAGTACCTAATTCAACCACATAATAGTTTGAACCACTTCGTAGTGCGAGATGCTTTTTATTTAGGGATGAGGTATAGCTGCGAACATTGTCGATGAATACTTTCTGCTCAGCTTTCGAATCTATCGGGGTCATCAAGATTGGAGCTTTTTCCGAACCACTGGCTCCGGCCCCATAGATTACACCTGTTCCGGGACTGATTTCATGGTAATAAAGGGCTTTATCAGTGACGATCAGATTTGTATAATTTCCGGCCCGCACGGGCACTTCCCGTAGCCGCTCCATCAAGCCATCCTCTTCGATGATTACGGAGACTTTTTCCGGAGTTTTAGCAGACTCTTTTTCCAGTTCATTGGAGAAAAAGAAAGGTGAGACCAAATCCTTTTTCAGACCTACCTGGTAGATTTTCATCTGCTTTTCCCAGAAAGGCTCGGGCTGACGCGTACCCCAAGGACTGCTGATTGCTGATTGGAAGTTGCGGTCTGAAAGAAAATAAATCCAATTGCCATCCGGGCTCCACTGAGGACTCACACTGTTTGCACGGTCAGTAGTAAGGGGAATCCGCTTTTTGCTATCTAAGTTGAAAAGATGGATTTGGGAAAATGTGTTTGATGCTGCCTGGGCATAAGCCAGCCACTTGCTGTCAGGTGACCAAGCCATGGTCGAATAGATGTCTTCATCTGAGTCGGTGACTTTGGTCTGTGTACCTGAATTTTTATCAAGGATCCAGACTGTCTGGTTGAGATCCCGGTAGGCGATTTTTGTGCCATCCGGAGAGGGCAGCATATCGAATTTTAAAGTTGTTCCTCCTTTGGAAACCTGCTTCCCCTGATCCAAGCCTAGGCTATTGTATTCATGGATTTCGAATTCGGAACTTTCGTCAGAGAAGGTGAAAATTGATTTTCCGTCCGGAGAAAATAGCGCATCCCGGTATCGGACTCCATCTTTGCGACTAAGGCGGATCATCCGGCCTTCTTTGACGGGCACCGAAAAGACCCTTCCTCTTGCTGTGATAAGCACTCGCTTACCCTCATTGTCTACTGCCATGGCGGTCAGGTAATCAAGTGGATTCTCTACCCATTTTTCCCGGAGTTGATCAAAATCGGAAACCAATTGAATCGCCAAAGTCTGTGGATTACTTCCCGTCAGATTGTTGATTTTCAGATCAGCTCCTACCCGATAGACCAGTTGATCGCCGGAGATAGAAAACTCTCGCACATCAAAACTGGGTTCCTTGGTAATCTGGCTGAGATTGCTTCCATTCTCATCCATGCTCCAGACATTCACGATACCGTCCCGCGATGAAAGAAAATATACCTTGCCTTGATGAGCTACCGGATGATGGTCTTCTCCTGGGTAATCTTTGGTAAGTTTGACTGCCTCAGGCGTTCCACTCGTGTATTTCCAGATTTGGCGGGCAGTACCTCCTACATAGCGTTTGGTTACATTGTTATGAAAAGTTGGGTGCACGAAAAAATAAGTCTTTCCATCTTCCGAAAAGCTGCCTTCAGCGGCCATTTCAAGCGGGATCAGCGATTTGACCCCAGATTCCACATGGACAATAACCGTATTGAGTTTGGGTAGGGTGGAATATTGATTGGTGACGTAGGCGACTTCATTTGCAGACTTCCAATCTGTCGGGATCGAAGCCGAAGGTTCGTAAGTCAGTCGTTTCGGTAAGCCTCCGGTGATGGGCATTACATAAACCTCGGTAGGTCCTTCATAGCTTGCAGCATAAGCTACCCATTTGCCATCTGGAGAAATCTT
>CAZFSC010000018.1:26648-35043 GCA_964521585.1 uncultured Limnohabitans sp. | reverse complement strand
GGGTCACCCTTTTTAATAAAAAATCAGATTTAACAGGTGAATTAGAGACTAGGCTGGAGCAAGATCCTTCCGAAGAGCCTCTGAAAGTTGGGGAAAAGCTCCTTGCGTCCAGCGAGGAGCTTCGATTGTTTTATAGTGAAAGGGAGTATGCTGAGGCTTGGTCCAAAAACGGAAAATTGACTAAGCTTGGTGAGGAACTAAAATTTGAAATTGCAGAATCGAAATATGATGGGCTCAACCCTGAAGACTATCACGCTGCAGAAATTGAAGTGCTTTTTAAGGAAATCTCAGATCAGACCAAGAGATTGAAACCCAAACCTTTTGCTGATTTGGCAGATTTGGATATGATGCTCACAGATGCTTTTTTCTCGCTTGCTAGGGATCTGGAAATTGGAAAAGTTGATCCAAGTACGCTCAAATCAGCCTGGGATCTTGGAATAAATACGCCCAGTATCAATTACAATGAGCTTTTGAATGAATCAATCCGAAAAGGCTCAATCAAAGATGGACTGGAAAGCTTATATCCGGAATTTAAGATCTACAAAAAAGGCAGAGAGGTAATCCGGGATTTGGAAGCAAAGCGGAATGTAGATACCCTCGTTTGGAAAACGGTCAATCTGGATAAATCTTTAAAGCTTGGTGATGCCAATGCTGCTGTACCGGGATTGCGCGATAGACTGATTTTTTGGGGCTTTTTAAAGCCCTATACTGTAAAGGACCTACTGGTTTTTGATTCAGAAATGGAAAAAGGTCTCAAGAAGTATCAGATGAATAATGGAATGGAACCTGATGGGGCTATTGGAAATCTGACCGCTGAAAGTCTGAATAATTCCCCTTCCAAACTGATGGAAATTGCAGCGGTAAATTTGGAGAGATTGCGTTGGTTGTCCGATACCCTGAGGGACTCCGAATTGATTCTGGTCAATGTGGCCAATTATCAATTGGACTACCTCAATAAGCTTGATACCATTCTCACTGCAAAAGTGATCGTGGGTAAGGAGTATAATGAATCGCCCGTTTTTAGTGCGCCGATGACTTACATCGCTTTCAGTCCGTATTGGAATATTCCAGCGTCTATCACCAAAGATGAGATCATTCCTGCCCTGCGTAAAAATCCTAAATACCTGACCGAAAAAAATATGGAAGTTGTGACACCCGCGGGTGAGCCTGTAAATCCAAAATCAATTGATTGGTCCACAGAACCATTTCCCTATTTGATTCGACAAAGACCAGGTGGATCCAATTCTCTGGGATTGGTAAAGTTTATGTTTCCAAATGATCACAGTATTTATATACATGATACACCATCCAGGAGTTTGTTTGAATTGGAAAACAGAGCATTAAGCCATGGTTGTATCAGAATTCAGGATCCTGCAAAATTCGCAAAACTTCTGTTGGAAAATGATCCTTCCTGGACGCTTGAAAAAATCAATGAAGCTATGAATCAGAAAGAGGAGCAGATAGTGGAATTGAAAAAACATATTCCGGTAGTAATATTTTATTTAACCTTCTGGGCTGATTCCAATGGAGAAGCCCATTTCAGATCAGATATTTATAATCGTGACCAAGAGGTATTGGCAGCTTTGAAATCTGGTCTTAATGAATATTAGGCGGTTACTACTTTAGCATTAAAATTGATTTTTTGAAGCGTTCAATCTAGTTTTATAAATGTTTAAATAAAGGCTTTTTTCATGTTTCGAAAAATCAATTTTATTCTCTTTCTATTACTATCACCTGCATTGCTTTGGGCATTCGAGCCTACTTTTCAGACTACAGTTCAGGATCAGCTACGGATCAAATTGGAAAATGTACAACCTGAAAGTGATTTGGTCATCCGGGGTGAGAATCTGCCGTCAGTAGAAGAGATTTTTCCTTTCTATTCCGATCGAAAGTTTAGAGCGATTTGGAGTTCGGGAGGAATAGTTAAAGAACTGGCCTATGAATTAAGGTTCGAAATCAGACAGGCTAAGTTTGACGGGTTAAATCCGGATGATTACCATCTGAAATTGATAGAGGCATTTTTCTCCACCTTTGAATCAAATAAGGTTAACAATATTGTCAATAATCCAGCTGATTTGGTTGACTTTGACCTATTGTTGAGTGATGCATTTTTCAAGCTGTCCTCTCATCTCGAACGGGGAAAAGTAGACCCCTCACAACTTAAATCTACCTGGGAGATCTCCCAAAAACCCCAAAAAGTAGATTATACTGTACTTTTAGCAACCGCCATTAAGGAAGGTGAAATAAGGAGAAATCTGGAAAGCCTTTATCCGAATTTTACTATTTACAAGCGTGGACGTGAAGTGATCCGAACACTGGAAGAAAGACGAAAATCAGATACACTAAACTGGGAAACGGTCAAATCCGGAAAATTAATCAAGGTAGGAGAGCGAAATAATTCAATTCCAACCATCCGGAAGCGTCTTCAGTTCTGGGGTCATTTGGGTAATTATGAACCTGAAGATCCCAAATTATACGATTCTATCATGTTTTCCGGGGTTGTGGAGTTTCAGAAGAAAAATGGAATGGAAACAGATGGCATTTTAGGTGAAAATACATTTTCAGCTATAAATGACTCGCCCTCTGATCTCATCGATCGTGCTTCTGTCAATCTAGAGCGCCTCAGATGGTTGCCTGACACCTTGAAGGATGGAGAAATCATTCTAGTCAATATTGCAAATTACAGGCTGGATTATATCGAAAACAGGGACACCTTATTCTCCTCAAAGGTAATCGTAGGTGAGCAGTACCACGCCACGCCCATATTTTCGGCCCCGATGAGTTACCTTGTTTTCAGTCCGTATTGGAATATTCCAAGATCGATTGCAAGAAGGGAAATCATCCCAGCCATTCGAAAAAATAAAAACTACATTCAGGAGAAAAACCTGCAAGTGATGACTTACTCAGGGAAATCGGTAGATCCAAATACGGTGGACTGGTCTGCCAAGCCTTTTCCCTACATGATTCGGCAAGCGCCTGGAGGAAGCAATTCTTTAGGAAATGTAAAGTTTATGTTTCCCAACAAACATAGCGTCTATATTCACGATACGCCTGCAAGATCCCTTTTTGAGCGGGAAAACAGAGCACTAAGTCATGGTTGCATTCGGGTACAGAATCCGGCAGAACTTGCGGGAATTTTATTACGTGATCGATCCGAATGGACACCTGAACGAATCCAGGAAGCCATGAATAGAGATTCTGAACTGATCGTAAACCTGGATCGCAAAATACCTGTGGTTTTACTTTACTTGACTTTTTGGGCTGATTCAAAAGGTCAGGCGTATTTCCGTCAGGATATCTACAACAGAGATGAGGAAATATTAAAATTGCTTAGAAAATAAAAAATCAGGCTAGTGAAGATTTTTTTAAGTAATCCTCATTTTCTCCATAAATGAAAAGCAAACTTCCTTCCTTGATCAAGTCGATTATTTTCGTCGATATTTCCGGCGGGATAGCTGGACAACCTAGACTTCTTCCCAGTCTACCATTCGATTTTGCAAATTCCTCTCTTGCGTAGTCCGCACCGTGAATAACGATAGCCCTGTTTCGGGCCTGGTCATTGAAGCCTTTTTCCAATCCGTCAAGCCGTAGTGAATAGCCATGTTGTCCTTGATAGGTCTCGGCTGTTTTGTAAAATCCCAGACTGCTTTTATAGGATTCCGGAGTGTTCGAAAAGTCTTTGGCCATCAACTCTCCGGTGTTGCGGCCATGTGCTACGACCGATTGAAGCAAAATCTCTTTTTTGATTGGATCTAAGATCCAAAGCCGCTTTTCTGTAGACGGAAGGCTGAAATCAATAATAGTCAATAAGGGACTTCTCAACTCCTCGTCTAGTTTTTCCCACCCTGCGTAGGCATGCTGAAATACCTTCATAGAGGGTAGATCGGGATGTTTTTGTGCAAGAGAATTATAGACTTCGCTGATGGATTCCATAGGTCCGACATTCCTGTTTTTCAACGGCTCGTGCAGATTTGCTGAAGCAAAACTGGCCAAAAACAACAGGAAAGTAAGAAGTAAAGGGGTAAATCTCATAGTCGCGGTAGTGTGCAAAAATAGGACCCATTATCCCACGACTGGGTATAATGCTTTTAAAATTGCAATGTTTAAGATCAATTAACTTTTACTAAAGGCCGGGGAACCTATCTATAAGGTTTCAAGGTTTATTCAGTAATGAAATACGGTCTCATATTCCGTTGAACAAGAAAACGAAGCTTGATAACAAAATATTATACTGTATTTTTGCGCCAAGGAAAAAAAAATAATTCGTTGAAAGGCAGGATGTTAAAAATTTTGTTTAATGAATTATAATTAAAATTAAACAAAAACGCTTTAACTGGGGTTCAACAACCAATGAAAGTATCCGTATTTAGAAAAGAGCATTTCAACGCCGCTCACAGACTTCACAACAATTCCTGGTCTGAAGAAAAAAACCAGAGTGTATTCGGCAAATGCAATAATCCCAGTTTTCACGGTCACAATTATGAGCTGATTGTTGAATTATATGGAGAGATTGATGCTGACACTGGATACGTATATGACATGAAAATACTAAGTGATCTTATCAAAGAGCACGTCTTAAATAAATTTGACCACAAAAACTTAAACTTGGATACCGATGAATTCAGTCAACTTAACCCTACCGCTGAGAATATTGCAGTGGTTATTTGGAATATTTTGAGAGAAAAAATTGATCGGAAATTCGAATTAAAGATTCGACTTTATGAAACAGAAAGAAACTTTGTTGAATACAATGGGAATTAATATTTCCAACTCTTCTTACGAAGAAATGGGTGAGGAGCATGTAGGGACTTCATTCGAAACGCCTCTTAGAGAGGATGCTTTTGAAATGGACGATGACCTGAAAATTGAATTGATTGAAAAGC
The DNA here is from genome assembly GCA_964521585.1 of uncultured Limnohabitans sp. Classification (GTDB taxonomy): domain Bacteria; phylum Bacteroidota; class Bacteroidia; order Cytophagales; family Cyclobacteriaceae; genus Algoriphagus. Next base: position 30,160 of record CAZFSC010000018.1, on the reverse strand, counting down.
ATTTTCGGGAAATTATGCACATCATGGGTCTGGATCTGACAGATGATAGCTTAAAAGGCACCCCACATCGTGTAGCTAAAATGTATGTGAAGGAGGTATTCAGCGGATTGAACCCAAAGAATAAGCCTGTAGCCAAGCTTTTTGAAAATAAATACAAATATCAGGAGATGTTGGTGGAGAAAGATATCACTTTTCACTCGCATTGCGAACACCATTTCGTGCCGATTCATGGTAAAGCGCATGTGGCCTACATCTCTGATGGCAATGTAATCGGACTATCGAAGATTAATAGAATCGTTCAGTATTTCTCCAAAAGACCACAAGTTCAGGAGCGATTGACCATGCAGATAGGTAATGAATTGAAAGAAGCGTTGGGTACAGAAGATGTGGCTGTGATCATGGATGCCTACCACATGTGCGTAAGTTCCCGCGGAGTTCAGGATACCAACAGTTCCACGGTGACTTCATTTTATTCGGGTAAATTCCTGCATGATGAGCAGGCCAGACTGGAATTCTTGAAATACATTGAGCTGAAGAAATAAGCATATAACTAAACCAACATTAAAACCGGATTTCGATTCGGTTTTTTTTTTTGCTCCGTTCAAACAAAAAGCTGTACAAATGCTTTTAGAGGTAATATGAAAAACAAGAATATTGTAATTATCGGAGGAAATTCCGGAATAGGAAAAGCGCTTGCGGATCAGCTTTCGAAGGCAGGTGCTAATTTATATTTGTATTCAAAAAGTGGAGAAGGTACCATCTCCTTAGATATTTCTGAGGATTTTGATGAGATACCGGATTTACCCGAGGTGGTCGATGGGCTGGTATATTGTCCTGGGACGATCAACCTCAAGCCTTTTCACCGGATTTCTATTTCGGATTTTCAAAAGGAAATGAACATCAATTTTTTCGGAGCAGTAAGAGTTTTGCAGGCTGTTCTAAAAAGTCTTAAAAAATCCGATTCGGCTTCAGTAGTGCTTTTCAGCACGGTGGCAGTTCAGACCGGGATGGGATTTCATGCTGGAATAGCTTCGGCGAAGGGAGCGATTGAAGGCTTGTCAAGATCGCTGGCTGCCGAATGGGCACCTTCAAAAATCCGGGTCAATACGATCGCTCCTTCCCTGACCGACACTCCGCTTGCAGCAAATCTTTTGGCTACCGCCGATAAAAAGGAGGCTTCTGACAAAAGACATCCGCTCGGAAGGATAGGTACGCCTGAGGACATTGCCAAAGCTGCCAGCTATCTATTGTCTGATGATTCTTCTTGGATGACGGGCCAGATTATTCACCTCGATGGTGGAATGTCCACTTTAAAATAATTTTTTAAACAATTCGACCTCCAATATTGTACTCTAAACGGGTATCGTCCCCGTGAAGTAAGAGCTGTGAATATGAAGACACCACCTGAATCATTCTTATTGTTTAAAGAGGAATTAAGGAAAGCCCAACTCGAAAAGGAAAGGCTGAAAAAAGAATATGAGCAAAAACTTGCCGGCGTAAATAAGGAGCTGGAGCGCCTCAAAGAGCAAATTCAAGCCCAGCAGGATATGTTACGTACTACCCTGGAATATGCCTCAAATCTGGAAGTCAAGCTTGACCAGATTAAAATAGAGGTAGTCAATGCTCACTCTCAGAAAAATAAATCTGTTTATTGATAAAATGCGCTCGTCATGAACGAAACTCAATTTTCCCCAGAAATCCAAGACTTTGAATTAGCATTTGAACAGAAATATGCTAGAGTGCTTGTGAATCCAAAGCAGAAAACCATCATATGCGAGCTTCTTTCGGATTATGTTCCCATTGATGATTTCAAAGCGATTTTTCATGAGATTGGTACTGTAGTCCAGGAAGGTGATTTTGAAAAATTCATCTTCGACAAGAGGTCGCTGCGCGCTTTTCATCAGCCTACCATGGAATGGTATTTTGTCCACTGGAAAAAAGAAATGTTGCATTACGGTATCCGCAAACATCGAAAAATCCTTCCGGCTGAAAAATGGTTTGAGAAAATGGTACAAATCGCCAAAGGGCAAATTCTAAAAGATTACCCTGAAAATATCATCAGCCAACTTGACATTCAATATTGTGATTCCATAGAAGAGGCTATTCGCAAATGATTAAATATTTCAGCCAGGAGAGCATTCTCTCCGCCGATTCTTTTTTTAGGAGAAATCTGATCAATTGTCTTTCCGGCTATAAAAGCCTGAATCTGATCGGAACTCAAAATAAAGCTGGCCAGACAAATCTTGCTCCTTTCTCGCAGGTTTTTCATATCGGAGCCTCACCACCAGTAATTGGGATTCTATTCCGCCCTCATACCGTCAAAAGAGATACATTGGAGAATATTCTGGAAACAGGGTTTTTCACCCTCAATCATGTGACTTCAGAGTTTTATAAAAAAGCACATTGGACTTCGGCCAGATGGGAGGGGTCTGAATTCGAAGAAACCGGATTGGAAGCGGAATACTTAGCTGGATTTGAGGCCCCATTTGTCAAGGATAGCCCAATGAAAATAGCCTGTGAACTAGTGGAGACCCAAACTTTGAAGATCAATAAAACTCTTCTGGTAATCGGAAGTATCAATCATATTTTTGTTGAGGAGAAAGGTCTCCGCAAAGACGGCTCTTTGGATTTGAATCTGCTGGACACGGTGACGGTTTCAGGACTGGATGAGTATCATCGGGCTGAAAAACTTGGAAGATTGTCTTACGCCAAACCGGATGAGCCAATCCAGGAGATTTAAAATCTGTAGGCCTGTAGATTTCTGTTTTCTCCCATTGATTATATTCAAAGGCCTTTAAATAATTTGATTTTCTCAATTTGAAACTGCTTGAACTTACCGAATCTGGACTCTTTTGCCCGCAGGCAGGAGTCTTCATAGATCCTTGGCGAGCTGTGGATCGGGCCATTATCACTCATGCTCATTCGGATCATTCGCGTTGGGGGATGAAGCATTACATGGCCCACCATGATTCGGAAGAGGTGATGAAGCTTCGTTTGGGAAATGAAATCAAGATTCAGACCATAGCTTATAATTCACCGATAAGCATCAACGGAGTTCAGGTTTCATTGCATCCCGCGGGACATATTCCAGGTTCTTCACAAGTCAGACTTGAGTATAAGGGTAAGATAGCGGTAGTCAGTGGGGATTATAAAGTAGAGGATGATGGATTGTCTGCTCCTTTTGAACCAGTCAAATGCCATGAATTTGTATCGGAATGTACGTTTGGACTCCCTATTTACAAATGGGAAAGTCAATCAGCGATTTTCAGACAGATAAATTCGTGGTGGAAGGAAAATTCAATGCAGGAAAACGTAACGGTTCTTTTCGCATATTCCTTGGGTAAAGCCCAGCGGATTCTCCAAAATATCGATCAGCAAATCGGTCCTGTTTTCGTTCACGGAGCTATTTGGAACACCAATCAGGCTATGATAGCCAACGGCATAGCTATCCCTGATGTCCCCAAGGTGACAGCCGACATGCCCAAGTCGGTATTTAAAGGTTCATTGATCGT
>CAZFSC010000018.1:0-26548 GCA_964521585.1 uncultured Limnohabitans sp. | reverse complement strand
CCTTCAGGAGGAGCGAGGTATTGATGCGGTAGAGCTAAAAACACTTTTTGGAGAAGAGGAAACTTTATAGTCAACAGATCCAATCTCTTTATTCAAAACGATAATAAATCTTCAATTTCATTTTTCTGAAAAAGAGTTAATAATCCTGTATTATTTAATTTTTAATTCGAGCTTTTGAGAGACTCCACGGAAATTGAATATTGGAATTTGAAGTTCTGTTTTTGAGGGTTTTCTGATATATTCAAAGAGCTAACATCATCTTCATGATTAGAATTTTATTTTATTCGCTGCTATTAAGCTTGTTTTTATCATGTACTTCAAATAAAAACGAATTCCAATCGGCTTATTTTATTGGAGTTTCTGGCTCGCAACCAGTCGATTCAATGGGGTTGACTTTGATTCATGAGCATATGCTGGTAGATTTTATAGGAGCAGATTCTGTTTCTACCACACGATATGATCGGGATTCGGTTATTTCTAAGGTGCTTCCTTATCTTCTGGATGCAAAAAGATTGGGAGTGGAAACTATCCTGGAATGCACACCGTCCTTCTTGGGAAAAGATCCCCTGCTTTTAAAGAGTCTGAGTGAGCAATCGGGAATTGAAATCGTCACGAATACCGGATTGTATGGAGCAGTCGATGGGAAATACCTTCCGGAATATGCATTCTCTGAATCTGCTGAACAACTCGCTAAAAGGTGGATTTTGGATTTTGAGCGGGGGATAGAAGGAACCGGGATCAAACCAGGATTTATCAAAATTTCCGTCAATGCGGAGACGCCGCTTCGAGCTATAGATGCCAAACTCGTCCAAGCCGCTGGAATCTCCCATCAAAATACAGGCCTGCAGATTGCTTCCCATACCGGGCCTTGGTTTGCCGCAGAGGAGCAGGTGAGCATTTTACAGAAACTTGGAGTGAAACCTTCAGCCTTTGTATGGGTTCATGCCCAAAATGAAGAAGATCAGGAGAATTTCAAAAAAGCTGCCGAAATGGGGGTTTGGATTTCATGGGATGGGATTGGTTGGGAAGTTGATTCTTATATTGAGCGACTTCTCATGGCAAAAGAAAATGGATTTTTAGACCAGGTTCTGATTTCCCATGATGCGGGTTGGTACAAGCCCGGAGAAATCAACGGGGGAGATTTTCAGCCTTTTACCCCAATTTTCACTGAATTGATTCCTGCTTTGTCAAAGCGGGGTTTTACCGAAAAAGACTGGAAAATGTTACTTATCGACAATCCTCAGCGGGCATTTGGAATTCAAAAAGATTGAGGTTTTTAGGATCAATATTTTTTTAAATAGCTTACCCCGTTCTTTAAAATTTGCAAAGGGCAATTGACACTTGATAATGACTCTATATCTTGGTAGCCAAACAATCTTCGGTTATTTTCCAATATCATTTCGGCAATTTCCCTGACCTGATTACCTTTGCGCATGGCAGAACAAATTTTGATCCTTGATTTTGGTTCTCAGTACACACAACTCATCGCTAGGAGAGTTAGAGAACTGAATGTTTATTGCGAAATCCACCCTTATAATAAAGTCCCTGATATCACTTCCGATATCAAAGGTATAATCCTCTCGGGAAGCCCCTGCTCCGTACGTGATGCAGGTTCACCTGATTTGGATCTGAATGCATTACGGGGTAAACTTCCACTCTTGGGTGTTTGCTACGGAGCTCAGTTATTGGCCCAGAAGTTTGGAGGAGAAGTGCTTCCTTCAGAGATCAGGGAGTATGGTCGTGCAAATCTATCTCATATAGACACTCATTATGATTTGTTGAAAGAAATGAGTCATGGCTCCCAGGTCTGGATGTCGCATGGGGATACTATCAAGGAATTGCCTGAAAATTTTGAATTAATTGCCAGCACCTCATCAGTTCGGGTGGCTGCATTTAAAATCAAAGAAGAAGAGACTTACGGGATTCAGTTTCACCCGGAAGTAACCCACAGTGTGGAGGGTAAGAATCTCCTTCGGAATTTTGTGGTGCAGATTTGCGGATGCTCTCAGGATTGGACTTCGGATGTGTTTATTGATGCTACCATTGCAGAGCTTAAAGCAAAAATAGGCTCCGATAAGGTGGTGATGGGCCTTTCTGGTGGTGTGGATTCTTCAGTAGCAGCAACTCTGATCCACCGAGCCATTGGCGACCAGCTGACCTGTGTATTTGTAGATAATGGTTTGCTCCGAAAAAACGAATATCAAGAAGTGCTTGATTCCTACAAGCACATGGGCTTGAACGTCATCGGAGTAGATGCCAAACAGAAATTTTACGATGCCTTGGCTGGATTGACTGATCCCGAATCTAAGCGGAAAGCAATCGGAAGGGCTTTCATCGAGGTTTTCGATGATGAAGCTCATAAAATAGAAGGAGTGAAATGGCTTGGTCAGGGGACTATCTATCCTGATGTCATCGAATCAGTATCTGTGAAAGGACCTTCTGCGACCATCAAATCCCACCACAACGTAGGCGGCTTACCTGATTTCATGAAACTATCCGTAGTGGAGCCTCTGAATACGCTATTCAAAGATGAGGTGAGGGAAGTAGGCAGAGCATTGGAGATTGTGGAAACTATTATTGGCAGACATCCTTTTCCTGGACCGGGTTTAGCCATCCGGATTCTCGGTGATATCACAGCTGAAAAAGTGAAAACCCTTCAGGAGGTGGATCATATTTTTATCCAAGGCTTGAAAGACCATGATCTTTATGATCAGGTGTGGCAGGCCGGGGCGATTTTGCTTCCAATTAATTCTGTGGGTGTAATGGGGGATGAGCGTACTTATGAGAAAGTAGTCGCTTTGAGAGCGGTAGGCTCTGTAGATGGAATGACTGCGGATTGGATTCATCTTCCCTATGAGTTTCTTGGTAAAATGTCCAATGAAATCATCAATCGGGTCAAAGGTGTAAACCGGGTGGTATATGACATATCTTCAAAACCGCCGGCAACAATCGAATGGGAATAAGCTTATTCTTACTGATGTGAGTTTTATTTCGCGCTCACCAGTCAGGCTTCAACCGATAAAAAATAAGTTTAATTAAAGATAGAGACACTTTATTTGAAATATCCAAAACCCGAAGAGCGATTTTCGGGTTTTTTTAGGACCAGTAGTATCCAACCCGATGCAACCCAAACTTTGGGTTTGAAAAATATGGGTTAAATTTGTAAACTCAGTTTGTACAGCACCCTGACTATCCATGAGAAAATTTCTTTTTTTACTTCCGCTGATTTTTGTTTGTAGTATCGCACTAGGACAAACGCCAATTCCAGCAAAATACAGTAAAGCTAAAGCGGAACTATCTGCAGAAAATTACTGGGAGGCGATGAACCTCTTTAGAGAGTTTTTGGATGAAAGTGAATATGGAAATCTTTCAAATTATGCCGCTTTTCATTTAGGCAAAGCAGCTTTGGCTGCCAATCAGGCAGGGCAGGCTATTGAAGTCTTGCAGGGACTTTCTTCAAAAAACTGGTCAAAATCTGATGAATCTACTTATCTTCTGGCTTTGGCCTATTTTCAAAACAATCAAAAAGTAGAGGCGCTCCGGGCTATTCAACGAATACAAAGCGAAGAAATTAAGGGGCTAGCGGCAAACGCTACTTTTGAAAACTTGAAGAATGAAAGCCCAAGCTTCATGGTTTCTAACTTACGGGAATTCAAAAATAATCCCGGCTACGGGGCTGCCATGAGAATTGTCCTCGAAAGTCAAACAATCCTTTCTGCTTCGGAGCGTGCGGCTTATTATGAATTACAAGACTATGGAAGTAGCGCAAATGCAGTAAAAGATGATGTGCTGGATGTAGTTTTAATCCTTCCCTTTACCAATTCCGCCGGTAAATCGGTCTCGAATATTACCGAAACGGATTTTGTGTTTGAGCTGTACCAAGGCATAGACGTGGCGATTCAGGAACTCAAAAATCAAGGAACAAAAGTATCACTGACTACATTTGATTCGAAGCGGGACATGACCCATCTGCAGCAGGTCCTTAGAGATCCAGTAGTTGCAAAAGCAGATGTCATTATTGGGCCGATATATCCTGAGGAGACAGACTTGGTCAGCGCTTTTGCCGAAAATGCCAAAATCCCGTTCATCCACCCGCTCTCGAATTTAGGCGAACGTTTTGAACAGATGAAGTTCAGTTATTTGTTTCGGCCTTCAGTGATTTCACTGGCGGAGGGTATCGTGGAAGGTCTCAAGCAAAAACAATGGGGAAAGCGAGTAGCGATCGGCTATAGCAGCAGCAGCCGCGATGAAAAATTAGCGAATTTATTAAGTACCAGACTTCAGGAAGAGGGTTTCACGATCCTGCGGAATAAAAAGTTAAATCCAGGTGAAGTAAATGGGTTTCTTCAGGAATTGGGAATTCGGCCAGGAGTTAGCGATGCCCGCAGAGCAGTAGACCAGATTATATTACTTTCCGACGATCCGTCTATTGCCAAGCCTACCTTCGCGCTTTTGGAATCCGTCTCTGCCTCAGTTCCCACATTGGTAATGGATTCTTGGCTGACTTTCAATTTTGCGAACTTTGAAATGCTGGAATTCCCCAATTTTTACTTCATAGGAAACAATACACTCAATTTTGATAGTGAGGTTTTTCAACGCTTCGTTGAAAAATTTTATTCCCAGTATAAAATGAATCCCAGTATAAATAGCTCTCTCGGGTATGAGTTAGTCAATTTGCTTTCCTCTAATATGTCCCCAAGCAAAGGCTTTGATTTGCGGAGAAATCTTGATCAATCAGTCTTCCAAAAGGGAAAGATGACTTGGGGATTCAACTTCAAAAACAGTAATAATAATCAATACGTGCCTGTGTTCAGTTTGGAGGCAGGCGAATTGAAACCTTTAAATTAATCCATGACTATTTCTGAAAGCAAAAGGCTTTTTGCCCAAGCTCAAAACTTCATTCCAGGAGGCGTAAACTCTCCCGTGCGTGCTTTTCGTGCCGTCGGAGGAGATCCTCTATTTATCAAAAGGGCAAACGGAGCTTTCATCTATGATGAAAACGACAACGAATACATCGAGCTGATCAATAGTTGGGGTCCGATGATTCTCGGCCATAACCATCCCATTATTAGGGAGGCTGTGATCAAGGCCATGGAAAATGGCACCTCGTTCGGAGCTCCCACAGCGAAGGAAGTGGAGATCGCTGAACTGATCGTGTCGATGGTACCTTCTGTGGAAAAGGTCCGAATGGTCAATTCCGGAACGGAGGCTACGATGTCTGCAATTCGTGTCGCCAGAGGATTCACCGGAAGAGACAAATTCATCAAATTAGTAGGACACTACCACGGTCACGGAGATTCATTTCTGATTGCTGCCGGTTCCGGTGCGATGACTATGGGTGATCCGGATTCCCCAGGAGTGACCAAAGGTACTGCAAAGGATACCCTGCTGGCGCCCTATAATGATCTGCCGGCGATTGAGCGTCTGGTGGAAGCGAATAAAGGTGAAGTAGCAGCATTAATATTAGAACCTGTTCCAGGTAATATGGGACTCTGTTTACCGCAGTCAGGCTATTTAGAGGGACTTCGGGAAATCTGTACGCGGGAAGGAATTGTCCTGATTTTTGATGAGGTGATGACTGGTTTCAGATTGACCAGAGGTGGAGCGCAAGAACTCTATGCTGTCACTCCAGATATGACTACCCTAGGTAAGATCATCGGAGGCGGTATGCCAGTAGGAGCTTATGGGGGAAGAAAAGAAATCATGGACTCCGTGTCTCCGGTTGGTCCTGTCTATCAGGCTGGGACACTTTCTGGTAATCCTATCGCAATGGCGGCAGGATTAGCCATGCTTAACTTTCTAAATGACCATCCGGAGACGTATGCCAAGTTGAGCCATGTGGGGACGAAGCTATCCGAGGGAATAGTAAAAATTAATGAGTCCCTGGATTTAGGGTATACTGTGAATCGACTTGGAAGTATGTATTCTCTCTTTTTCTCTACTGAGCCAGTTATTGATTTTGAATCTGCAAAAAAATGTGATACCAAGCTCTTTGGAAAGTATTTTCAGGCCATGCTTCAGCGGGGAGTCTATTTGGCGCCAAGCCAGTTCGAAAGTTTATTCCTTTCTACTGCATTGAGTGATGACTTGATTGATAGGGTTTTGGATGCGCACAAAGCGAGTTTAACGGAGATTTTAGATTAATTCAATTCAGATGTCAATAAAAGTTTACGGAATTAAAAATTGTAACACGATGAAGAAAGCCTTTGATTTTCTTCAGGAAAAAGGGCAGGACTACGATTTCATCGATTATAAAAAACAAAAGCCGAGTCAGGATTTACTGGAAGGTTTTCTAAAGGAGACTTCTTTAGAAACTCTAGTGAATAAAAAAGGAACCACTTATCGAAAGATGAGTGAGGCTCAAAAAGTAGCGCTGGAAAAGAAGGAAACAGCTTTGACGATTTTAATTGAAAATTCCAGTATGATCAAGCGACCTGTCATTGTTTATCCGGATGGAAGTTTGATTTTGGGTTTTGTCCCCGATCAGATCGCTGAAAAACTCTAAATTGAAAAATCCGGTTTTTAGCGAATCGAATTTTTTATTAAGACATGGTTGTATCCGTCGCCAATTTTGGATTTGCTAATTTCCGAAATGTCTATGTTTTACGAGGACTATTTTGTTTCCATTTGAAAACAATATAAAGTTTCGTTGCATTTTTCAAAGAAAAGTAAAAAAAAATTAAATAGTTGATATTCGATAAAAAATTTTGTCATTTTAGATAGAAGCGGAATAAACTAAGTCCAAAGGGGGGGGGGCTGAACTAGGAATTCAGAATATTATATCGAAATAATTCGTTTTTCAATTTGTACTTTTTGAATATTTGCAAGTTTCTGATTTTGAGTGATTTGGAAGTTTGAAAATTAATATTTAAAATCAACCATTCATTTAATTATTTTCAACTAAAAAAAAACAAAAATGAAGAAAAAATTGAAAGTGCTATCGATTATTCTTGGGCTTTGCTTTATGGGGATCCTTGGAATTGACTTAACAGGGTCAAACAGTTCGAATGGAATGATTTTAGATAATCTTTTTTCTAACTCTCATGCCCAAACATTGGAAGATCCTTGCCCTCCTTGTGGTCCATTAATGGGAAATCAATCGGGGACTCGCTATTGTTGTGCTGATACCAACAGCGACGCTTGCGGTGCTGCAAGATGTTAAATTAAGAATACTAAGCTGTCTCATTATATAAATCATAGAGACAGCTTGTATTTTCTCACATTTAAACTGCCAAATTAAATCTAATTATGAAATATAATATTTTTATTTTATTTTCAGTATTTTTGCTTAGTTGTAAAACTCCTGAAAGAAAGGATCAAAATTACACTACAATAATACAAAAATTACCATCTATTGATAACATTTTAGAATTCGATACTTATTTTGAAATAAGCGAAATAATACCATTGGAAACGAATGATTCTTCAATCATTGATTTTGTACATAAAGTCCTGCTAGACGATTACTTATTTATAAAAGGAGGAGGAGCGGTTTATAAATTTAGTAAAAATGGTAAATTTATTTCGAAAATTGAAAGGGAAATGGATGGTCCAAACAACTTTAAGAATTTAACTGATGTTAATTTGCTTACTGATCAGAAAAGAATTTGGATTTATGATTCTAATAAAAGAAATATCCTTCAATTTGATTATGATTTTAACTTCGAAATAAATTATAAATTAGGTTTTCCTTTATTTGGCATCGAAAGATTTGAGAATAATTTATTAGGAACACCTGGCTATATGATGTCAATAAATAAGTCGCATTCTTTATTGAAATTTTCTGGAGAAAATCTTGCTACAGGTTATTCATTTGAGGAATCTTATCTCCCTTTCAATGAAGAGAAATCTAAGTACCTACATATTAGCAGAGATGATTATTTCTCTGGTACAGATAGGGGGGGATTTAATTTTGTAAACTCGTTTAATGACTCGATTTATTATATTGATCAAAATGGAGTACCCGAAGTAGAATACTTTATTGATTTTGAGGATAAAAAGGTTTTAGAAGAGGATTTGACCAATAGAGGCTACTCTACGATTGTAGATGTTTTCACCTTTATCAATTCTACAAATAAATCCTTTAACGTGGGAAATGTTTTCCAGTCAAATAAATTTCTTATTTATAGATTTTTTAATTCTGGAAAACCATTCATATCAATTTATAATAAGAAAGATAGGGGCTTAGTCTCTAGTCAAAAAATTAGGTTCAATTTGTACGGCCAAGATTTACTAATAAATGTTGACGAAGAAATGAGGATAGGTTCTTTGGGAAATGGATACGGATATATTTCCTTGCCATTAGAAGGAAGTGCTTTTGCTCAAATTAAGGATTTATATAATTCAAAGGAAAGTGATAATCCTGTTATTATTTTATTCCATGAAAAATAACTTAGTAATTCTTTTATTTCTACTCGTAGGATGTTCTGAGGAAAAATCAAAAGAGAGTTTTCCTGTTGAAAAAGTTGATAATTTAAGTCGATTGATTGCTGAAGACGTTAATAATGATAATTTTTTTTTAACTTTTGATGGTGAATTTTCAGAAAACACTAATTGTATTCTTTTTGTTTTGCCTAGCTCATCTTGTTTTAACTGTTTTGAATATTTAACAGATGAATTAGCTCTTTTTTATTCAGAGAATAGCTTAAACAAAATAATTGTAATAAAAAATGATAATGTTAAAAATAGGGAAATTCACTATTCTTTAAGAAATATTGTCAATTCAGATAGTATTGAAATATACAATTATTCTGATTTAAGCATTATTAATTCTCATGATTTCTTTCCTAAATTGGGCTATATAAAACATGGAACTCTCTCCTGTGTCGAAGTATTTGAACAGGGGGATGATTTTAAAGTCCGTAGTTATTTTGACTTTTTAAACTTAGTAGTTAAATGATTTGGATTACTCCAATTAGAATTAGAAAGCGAGGTTGAAACTTGATTGAATTTCGAAACCTGTAAGTGAGTAATTTTACCTCCTTATTATTTCGATCCACGCTTGTGTAGATGTAAAATTCCTTTCTAACATTCTTGCCATAGGAGTGAATTGAATACTAAAGATTATCTGCTAATTTATAGCGTTTAATGAAATGGAAATTAATTTATTTTAAATAATGATCATGTATAGAATTACATTTTGACAGGAAAATAATCCGGAAGATTTTTCAGTATATCTGATGTCATGGCATCCAAATCATAATCTGGCTTCCATCCCCAATCCTGTCTCGCGCAGGAATCATCAATGCTGTCCGGCCAGGAATCTGCAATCGCCTGACGGAAATCAGGATTATATTCGATCTCAAAATCTGGATGATGTTTTTTTATGCTTTCGTAAATTTCTTTAGGGGTAAAACTGATGGCTGCAAGATTATAACTGGATCGGATTTTCACTGATTCTTTTGGAGCATTCATCAAATCCAGTGTGGATTTGATGGCATCTGGCATGTACATCATCGGAAGAGAACTGTCCTCTCGAAGGAAGCAATTGAATTTTTCTCCAGCCAATGCTTTATGGTAAATGTCCACTGCATAGTCAGTCGTACCACCTCCGGGAAGGGATTTGTATCCGATCAATCCCGGGTACCGAAGGCTTCTCACATCGACATTGAACTTCTGGAAGTAATATTCACACCAGCGCTCGCCAGCTTGTTTACTGATTCCATAAATCGTATTCGGCTCTTTGACACAATATTGAGGGGTGTTTTTTTTAGGTGTATTTGGTCCGAAAACTGCAATGGACGAGGGCCAATACACTTTATCGAGTTTGAATTCCTTGGCCAATTCTAACACATTGAGCAGACTTTCCATATTTAAGTGCCAGGCGAAAAGTGGATTTTTCTCTCCGGTAGCAGACAATACAGCAGCCAAATGATAGATCTGGGTTACTTTTTCTGTTTTGACCAAATCCCTCAGTCCCTCTTTATTCATTACATCCAAGACTTCAAACCTGCAATAATCAAATTTGGACCTTGCTGACTCCTGTAGATCTGTGGCGATAACTGATTCTGATCCGAATAGATCAGTTAGTGATTTGGTCAATTCTGAACCAAGCTGTCCGGCTGCGCCGATAACGAGGATTTTTTCCATGAAGGGGCTTTCAAAATCACCCAAAGTTCTGCTTTGGGTTTTTGTTTATATTTGGGTTTGCTAGCGCAAAAGTAAGAAAAATCAATTCTATTGAAGGGATTTTAATTAATAGAAATCCCTGATTTCACATCAATTTTAGACCAAATATTCATGTACGATTCATTAAAACCCAAACTAGAGCAGGAGTTAAAAGAAATAAAGGAAGCGGGATTATTCAAGAAAGAGCGGGTGATCACCTCTCCCCAGGACGCTAAAATCACAATCTCTGGAGGAAAGCAGGTTTTGAACTTTTGTGCCAACAATTACCTCGGACTTTCCTCGCATCCAAAAGTGGTGGAAGCCGCAAAAGCTTCAATAGACTCTCATGGTTACGGGATGTCCTCGGTACGATTTATCTGTGGTACTCAGGATATTCATAAAGAACTGGAGCGTAAGATTTCCGAATTTTTAGGAACGGAAGATACGATTCTCTATGCTGCAGCTTTCGATGCCAACGGTGGGGTATTTGAGCCGATCTTTGGGGCAGAAGACGCGATTATCTCAGATGCTTTGAATCATGCTTCGATTATAGATGGAGTCCGGCTGTGCAAAGCTATGCGATTCCGCTACGAGCACAATAATATGGAGGATCTCGAAAATCAGCTGAAGGATGCAGTGGCGAAAGGGGCCAAACAAAAAATCATTGTGACTGATGGGGTATTCTCCATGGATGGGACTATTGCTCAGTTAGACAAAATTGTCGCTTTAGCTGAAAAATATGATGCCTTGGTCATGTCAGATGAATGCCATTCTACGGGATTTATGGGTAAGACCGGCCGTGGTGTACACGAGCATTGTGGTGTGATGGGTAAGATTGATATTATTACGGGTACGCTTGGGAAAGCTTTGGGCGGTGCCTCCGGAGGATTCACCTCAGGGAGAAAAGAAATTGTAGAGCTTTTACGCCAGCGATCCAGGCCTTATTTATTCTCCAACACATTAGCTCCTTCCATTACCGGAGCTTCAATTGCGGTTTTGGACTTATTGTCTGAAACAACCGAACTTCGTGACAAGCTGGAAACTAACACTGCTTATTTCAGGGAAAAAATGAATTCCGCAGGATTTGATATTAAGCCGGGTACTCACCCGATTGTGCCGGTGATGCTTTACGATGCAGTCTTATCACAGAAAATGGCCGAAAAGCTTCTTGAAAAGGGAATTTATGTCATTGGATTTTATTTTCCGGTTGTGCCCAAAGGCCAAGCAAGGATCCGGGTTCAGATCTCCGCAGCCCATGATCGTGCACATTTGGATGAGGCGATTGCAGCCTTCACCGAAGTGGGAAAAGAACTTGGTGTAATCTAAATAAGAAAAGGCAGTGGAAACACTGCCTTTTTTAAGTTTTGCTGGTCATCGCCAGTTTCCTTCTCTTTTTCAGCTCATATTCCTGGATGTCCTCAAATCTGCTATCAACCTCCTCATTGTTCAGGTAATCGTTGATCGTTTCCCTGATTTCCTGAAAAGACATGTTGTGGAGCACTTTTCCGTTCTTCGTGATGGATAATTGTCCGGTCTCCTCGGATACGACCAATACGATGGCATCCGTAGCCTCTGACATTCCTATGGCAGCACGGTGTCTCAATCCAAACTGTGCAGGTACTTCGCGCTCAGTCACAGGTAGGATACATCTTGCCGCTTTGATTTTTCCGTTATGGATGATCACTGCGCCATCATGTAATGGACTGTATTTATTGAAAATAGAAATCAGAAGTCGCTTTGAAAGCTCTGCATCCAGAATATCACCACTTTCTGCATAGAATTTAAGCTCTGTACTTTTCGAAATTACAATCAGGGCTCCGGTATTGCTTCCTGCCAGGGTTTTGGAGGCATCAATGATCGGACTGATATTGAAAACCCCATCTTCTCTTCTTTTCCAAAAGAAGAGGATGTCTTTCCAGATATTGTCTCTTGACAGAAATGAAGATCTACCGATAAGTAAGAGAAATTTCCTGATTTCCGGTGCAAAAATGATAATCGCCGCGATCACACCGACCCCCATAAATTGACCGAGTATGGAAGAAAGAAGCTCCATACGAAGGGCTCCCACCAAAAGATAAATTAAGTAAATGGAAAGGAAACCAAGGAAAATCTTTATCGCTACACTTCCTTTCAGGAGCTTGTAAACCTGGTAAAGCAAGGCAGCTACCAAGGCAATATCCACCATATTGACTATGGAGATCTCTAAAAAACCTATTTTGAAAAGTAAGCTCAATTTTTTGGGTATAAAGTATTAAATAAATTTATGGTTTGTTTAGCTTCTTCAACGTCATGTACCCGAAGTAAGTTTGCACCTTTTGACAAAGCAAACATATGAAGGGCAGTAGAACCGTTCAAAGCAGCTGAAGCTTCAATGCCAAGGGTCTTATAAACCATTGATTTTCTGGAGATACCAACAAGAATCGGGACAGATAAGGCTTTGAAAAGGTCCATGTTCCTCAATATCCAAAAGTTTTGCTGAATAGTCTTTGCAAATCCAAATCCCGGGTCGATGATTACATCATTGATGCCAAACTTTTTGAATTCCTCCAGTTTTTTACTAAAATAATACATTATTTCTGTCAAAATATCAAGGTATTTCGTTTCTGATTGCATGGTCTGGGGATTACCTTTCATATGCATAGCGATGTAAGGTACTTTTAGCTGGCCCACTGTCTCAAGCATCTCCTCATCTAAATTCCCCGCGGAAATATCATTAATCAGATGTGCACCGGCATGTACAGCCGATCGTGCAACTTTACTTCTGAAAGTATCTACAGAAATCAGGACATCCGGATGATTTTTGACCATCCATTCCACAGCAGGAAGTACTCGATCTTCTTCTTCCTGAACCGAAATCTCAGCAGCCCCGGGTCTGGTACTGCAACCACCTAAATCTATTATATCCGCTCCTTCGGAGATTTGTTTTTCAATCAGCAGGATTCCTTTTTCCAGATTAGTATTGGATCTGCTCCCCGCATAGAAGGAATCCGGAGTAAGATTTACGATACCCATGAGTTGCGGACTTTCCCAATTAAAAAGCCTTCCGTGGATTTGGAATGTAAATTTTTGAGGAAATAATTTATCTTCGGACAAAGAATTGTAATCCTGATCGGGAATCATAAAAATAAATCACATTGGAGAATCAAACGAGTAACGAATATAAACAAGTAATCAGTCGATGTAAAGAACTTTTCCGTAAGAAAACCAAAGATTATGGCACAGCATGGCGGATTTTACGGCTTTCTTCGATAACAGATCAAATCTATATCAAAGCACAACGCATCAGATCAATTCAGGAAAAAGGTCAGCAAAAAGTGGATGACCCCATTATGGATGAATTTGTCGGGATTATTAATTACTGTCTGATTGCTCTACTTCAGATAACTTTCAAAGAGGATACGCGATTGGAAATCCCATTCGAATCGCTGGAGCCTCACTATGACCGATGGGTCGATGATACGCGTGGTTTGTTGGAAAACAAAAACCATGACTACGGCGAAGCTTGGAGAGAAATGCGGGTGAGTTCGATGACAGATATCATTTTGATGAAATTACTACGAGTCAAACAAATTGAAGACAATGAAGGGAAAACTTTGGTGTCTGAAGGAATCGAAGCTAACTATCAAGATATGATCAACTATTCAGTTTTCTGTTTAATTAAAATGAAATATCATGATTAAAGATGGATTTTTATGGGTGATCAGATTCTTGGTAGGGGGGCTCTTTATATTTTCTGGCTTAATCAAGGTAAATGATCCGGTCGGCACCTCGATCAAATTGGAAGAATATTTTGATGTTTTTTCAAATGATATTGCGGGTTTCTTCTATTATCTGAAACCCTACGCTTTGGAATTGGCTGTGATATTAGTTGTCCTTGAAGTGTTACTGGGCGTTATGCTGATTTTGGGAGTCAAAAGCCGATTTACTGTTTGGGCACTCGGAATCATGATTCTGTTTTTTACATTCCTGACCTTTTATTCTGCTTATTTCAATAAGGTCACGGATTGTGGATGCTTTGGAGATGCCATCAAATTAACTCCCTGGGAATCATTTTACAAGGATCTGATCCTTCTGGTTTTGATTGCCATTCTTTTTTTATTTCAGGATGATTTGCCAAAAAGTTCTCCGAAATGGGCCAAAATTGTGACGATAGTTTGCTTTGTTTCGGCATTGGTGCTTTCAATTCTGGCAATTAGAAATTTGCCTTTCATTGATTTTAGAGCGTACAAGGTCGGTGTCAATATTCCGCAAAATATGCAGCCCTCAGAGCCACTTCAGTATACGTATGTGATGAGTAAAAACGGGGAACTAATCTCCTTTGACCAATATCCTACCGATGAAAATTTGGAGTTTGTAGAAATGAACCTTAAAAATCCAGACGCTCTTCCTAAAATTTCTGATTTTGCGGTTTGGAACGAGGAGGGGGATTTTTCGGAAGAAGTATTTACTGGTAATAAAGCCCTGATTTTAGTCAGTAACATGACTAAAATGAATCAAGCCAATTTGGATAAAATCGATGAACTGCTTGCTGGGCTACGTGCTGCTACTGTCGAGCCGGTTTTTGTTGCAGCGGCGACACAGGAAGAGATAAATAATTTTCTCGCTGAGCGTGGATGGGATATATTGGGATTGCAGGCAGATGCTACGGTGGTCAAAACGATAATTCGTTCCAATCCCGGAATTATGCTATTGGAAAATGGCTTGGTAAAGGCAAAATTCCATCATAACAATACTCCTGACGCCAGTGAGGTTTTGGATTATTATATCAGATGAGTGGTCAATTTAAGATAGTATTAGTGGGTTTGCCGGGCTCTGGAAAAAGTTATTTCGGGCGGCAGTTAGCCTCTGCCCTGAATTTCCCCTTTTATGATCTTGATCAGCTAATTGAAGAGAAATATCAACTCAAAATCCCTGAAATTTTTTCCCTCTATAGTGAAGGTCAGTTTAGAAAATGGGAATCTGCTACACTAGAAGCTTTTTTAGACCGAGAGGATTCTTTTATCCTTGCCTCTGGCGGAGGCTGTCCATGCTTCAACGGAAATATGGATTTGATTAATGCCAAATCCACATCTGTATATTTGGATGTGCCTATAAAAGAGATTTCAGCAAGACTTGGAGCCTCACGGGTAAATAACAGGCCTATGTTTTCGGGATTGGATCAAGGGGAAATTATCTTAAAGCTTAAAAGTCTGCTGGTAGAGCGCGATTATTTTTATAGTCAGGCAAAAATAAAACTCAGCGGAGAAGATTTTTCCGCTGAGTTATTGATATCTGAATTGATCCGACTGCTTAAAAACTCAGACCAAGTGTGAGCACTCCATTGGTGATATTGTTTTTTACTTCTGTCACGGGTCCTATATTGTTGCCGGCATTATCCAATACTTGATAACTGGAATAAAGCGAATTGAATCGTTGATTGACCAATGCAAAATCAATTGATAATTTATTCAATCTTACTCCCAGACCACCGGAAAGCTGTTGGGTACTGCGGTCATAATTCGAATTAGCGATTGGATCCCCAAAGCGGCCGTAACCTGCACGAATACTGAAATTACTGATTTTATATTCTGCACCCAATCTGAAATCAATAGTACTGGTATAGGAATTTCGAATCGCCAAATTATCAGGACCTTCATTGAAATCATTCGAATTCAACCGAGCATGAGAATAATCCACCCAATCCAAATCTGCAGAGATGAAACCGTTTTTTCCGAAGAAGTAAGACGCACCTCCCCCAATTTTAAGCGGGGTATTTAGACGATATCTACTGATAAAAAGGTCGGTTCTTGCTTCTTCAGTGCCTAGGGTTACGTCCTCTTGCTCGAAATAATAATTGTCGTAGTTAGCAACGGTTCTGGCTTCATATTCTTCATTCAAACTATAATAGGTGGGAGATTGAAAGTTGAACCCAAGATTGATATAATCAATTGGCTTATAAATCAGTCCCAAATTTAAATTGATCCCACTTCCATTGATAAAAAGATTTTCTTCCAACGTGGAATTTATCAATGGTCCATCTGGGAACTCCTCATTATATACTTTTCTTGAAGTAAAATTAATTGTTCTGATACCGACCGAGGCACCTGCGAATACCTTGTGATTGAAATTTGCCCCATAGCTGAATGTAAGCTGGTTGGAAGTCCCTTCTTGTGTTATATTTTCATCTTGAAACGGAAATCCTGTCACAAAAGAATCGTATGTATTCGGATTTGGAATGGGGTTGCCTTGCTCATCAAAAGCGATTGGATTGATTTGATAAGTTAAATAAGCAAGACCGGTTAGACCGAAGGATTCAATTTGACTTTCGGGAATGCCGTTAGCATCCTGAATATAAAAGTCAATGATAGATGTTTCGCCCAATTGATCGGAGAAGTAGCCGAATTCGGTGTTAAAATTAGCGATACGCTGTAATCCGATTCCAAATGCTCCTCCTTTGAAAGCTCCTCTTTCAAAAGGTCCTTTTGGATTCGCAAATACAGCACTTAGATTTGGTATTGCCAAATTGCTCGTATTGTAGTTTTTGGTTTGACCGAGGTAAGTAGTCTCTACACCCCAATCTGTTATTCCCAGGGTAGCACTGACCTCAGAAGTTCTAAAAAAGCCAAGCCCTGCAGGATTACCCGCTATATTGGAAACATCCCCACCAAGGGACCATTGGGTGCCACCTATACCCATTATTCTTGCAGATCCTGCAGGTTTGGTATGGCTGAATCGGTAAGCATCTTCGAAATATCCACTTTGTGCATAAGTGGAAGTAATAGAAATTAGGCAGATTAATACCAAGAAGGATGACCTCATTGATTAATTTGTTTAGTGTGATTTTAATAACGGATTAAGGAGAATTTAAGGTTGAAATATTTTCAAAAAAAAAGGGGAATTAATTCCCCCTTCCACCTCTTGATCCTCCGGAGCTACTTCCACCTCCGCTACTTCTTGAAGCGCCACCTCCAGAACTCATTCCTCCCGAGGAGCTACGACTCGGAGCGCTGTAGCTAGGTATGGAACTTGATCTGCTCGGTGTACTGTATGTTCTAGAATTGGTCCCACCAGAATTATAGGATGGAAATCCTGATCTGCTTGGACTTGTACTTCTTCTATATGAAGGACTTGTTGCTCTGTTATTGTAGGCTGGGTTAGCAGATCGTGATACTCCACTTCTACTTGGTCCGGTATACACCCTTGAATTTGATGGTATAGCAGACGGCCTAGCTGAGGGCATTGCACTCCTGGTTCTAGACACTGATCTGTCCATCGCAGGAGAGCCTACATTTCTAGTAGAGCCTGCTGATAATCTAGATCTTGTGTTGGAATAATAATCATTCTGTGATGTTCCAAAGTCTCTTGAAGAGGTTCTGGCATTATTTCCATTGACGAGAGATCTACTCCCCCCATTGTTGAGTACGTCTCGCCTTGCTTGAGCCCTAGCGGTATTAGGTTGAATTGCAGCATTGGCAGCCGGTCTTCCTGTCGTGATCAAAGATGATCCTCTCGTAGGTCTAGCTGCTCTTACTACTCTTCTGTCTCCAAATTCTCCACCTGGAAGTACAAAGATCGGTCTTCCGGCATATACAGGATAGCCCCATCCCGGATAACCGCCAAAGAATGGAGATCCCCAACCCATGCCTAAGCCCATTCCGAAATTAGGACCCCAGAAGGGATTAAATCTTCCAAAATTTCCGAAACCAAAGCCAAGGCTTAAATTGAAACCTGGTCTGAAACCAAGTCCAGGACCCCAGAATGGATCATAAAAACCACCCATTCCGAATGGGCTCATCCATGGATTCATCCAAGGGTTCATCATTCCGAAGCCATACATCATTCCCATATTAAATGACATGGCTTGATTAAATCCAGAATTGAACCCAGAATTGAATGCTGATCCACCTACTCTAAAATTATTATATGCGTCGATATCACCTTGGGACGACTGACCGTCAGTTCCAGCTTCGTCGAAATAAACAGTGCCTTCGTCTCCATCTACAGTTTCAGTCTGATATTTGGCGATATAGTCTGGATTGACATTTCTAGAACTAAAGTTTTCCTGAGAATATGCTTCTGGTTCTATGGTGGCTAACGACTCGAACTGTTTAGGATTATTGTTTTGAACTGCAAACTCGGTCGCTACTTTGGCATCTGATGCCATAAAGTAAAGATTGTCTTGAGTGCCATTCAATGCCATCTTGTTGGTGCTACAAGACGCCAAAATGAAGGCTCCAAAGATAAATGTTAAGGTTTGAATTGAAATTTTCTTCATAGTTGAAGTTTAATTAGTTACTTTCTTATACGGAGATAGAACCTTAGGGTTATTGTTTTTGGGTTATATTTGCCCCGCTTAAGATAGCAAAAATAATACAATCTGTATCTGAATTAACAACAATGAGTAAAGGACTTCCAAAGAGAAGTGAAGATTATTCACTTTGGTATAACGAACTAGTGAAAAGAGCTGATTTGGCTGAAAATTCCGCAGTAAGAGGATGCATGGTAATCAAGCCGTACGGCTATTCGATCTGGGAAAAAATGCAAGCCGAATTGGATCGGATGTTTAAAGAAACTGGTCATGTCAATGCTTACTTTCCTCTCTTTATTCCCAAGTCTTACTTGAGTAAAGAAGCCAGCCATGTGGAAGGCTTCGCGAAAGAGTGTGCTGTTGTCACGCATTACCGTCTTAAAAATGCCGAAGATGGAAGCGGGGTCATTGTAGATCCAGAGGCAAAGCTTGAAGAAGAATTAATCGTTAGGCCTACTTCCGAAACAGTCATTTGGAGTACCTATAAAAATTGGGTGCAATCTTACCGGGATTTGCCTTTGCTTATTAACCAATGGGCTAACGTAGTCAGATGGGAAATGAGGACCCGTTTATTTTTGCGTACATCTGAATTTCTTTGGCAGGAAGGTCATACGGCACACGCCTCTGAAGAAGAAGCAAAAGCTGAAACACTTCAAATGATGCATGTATATGCTCAGTTTGCGGAAGAGTTTATGGCTTTGCCAGTGGTCCGGGGAAGGAAAACCGAAAACGAGCGATTTGCCGGTGCAGATGATACACTTTGTATAGAAGCTATGATGCAGGATGGGAAAGCGTTACAAGCAGGTACTTCCCATTTTTTGGGACAGAACTTTGCCAAGGCTTTTGAGGTGAAATTTGCTACCAAAGAAGGCGGACTTGACTACGTTTGGGGTACCTCTTGGGGCGTAAGCACCAGATTAATGGGAGCTCTGATTATGGCGCATTCCGATGATAATGGGTTGGTCTTGCCTCCTAAACTGGCGCCTTTCCAAGTTGTGATCGTTCCGATTTATAGAAGTGATGAAGAGTTTGAAGCTGTTTCTTCGAAAGCCAAAGAATTAATGACAACTCTCCGAAATTCGGGAATCTCTGTCAAATTTGATGATCGTGACACATATAAGCCGGGTTGGAAATTTGCAGAATATGAATTGAAAGGCGTACCTGTTCGAATTTCAATCGGTCCCCGTGATCTGGAAAACAATTCAATCGAAATTGCTAGAAGAGACACTTTGACCAAAGAGCAATTTGACCTGACCTCTCAGCCAATTGCCGAGAAAATTTCAAGTCTTTTGGATGAGATTCAACAAGAAATATTTAACAAAGCACTCCACTTTAAAATTGAAAACACTACCGAGGTGAATTCCTGGGAAGAGTTTAAAGAAGTTTTGGAAAATAAGGGAGGCTTCTTATCGGCTCACTGGGACGGGAGTTCTGAGACAGAAAATAAAATCAAAGAACTTACCAAAGCGACTATCCGCTGTATCCCCTTGGATCAAAAGGAGGAAGAAGGGAAATGCGTGCTCACCGGTAAGCCTTCCAAAGGAAGAGTCCTTTTCGCAAAAGCATATTAAATATATAAAGCCCGTAGATTCGGGCTTTTTTTATGAAATTGAGCTATCCTAATTAGTTATCTTGTATTTTAGTCAAAATACTTTCACATTTTCGACATGACATTATTTGTTCTTTGTAGCCTGCTGCTTATTGGCTTAATTTTAATGCTCGCAGAGGTGCTTTTCGTACCAGGTACAACAATCGTAGGAATACTGGGGTTGATGGTAAGTCTGGCAGGAATCGTTTACGCATTTATCAAATTTGATTCAGACGTGGCCTGGTGGATAACAGGAATTGCTGCTATTTTGAATATTGTCGCAATCGGGTATGGTTTTTCTTCCGGAGTTTGGGATAGATTTTCTTTAAAATCAGCCATTCAAGGCGGAACTTTTGATGGAAGAACCGAAGGCCTCCAGGTAGGCATGCCGGGAAAAGCAGTTTCGGATCTCAAACCTGTCGGGAAAGCGCTAATCGGAGATCGAATATTTGAAGTCAGATCGGCGGGAGGATTTATTCCTGTAGATACCGATATCACCATTATTAAAATTGAAAACAACACAATAACAGTCAAATAACCATGGATCCATCTAGTGCTACTTTTGTACTAATTGCTGCCTTTGCAGGAATAGTACTTTTATTCATCTTCCTCTACTTTGTTCCAGTCAATCTCTGGATTACAGCACAATTTTCTAACGTGAAGGTAGGAATAGGGGAATTGATCGGGATGAGAATAAGAAAAGTCCCCCCGAGTGTAATCGTAAATTCGCTGATCACCGCAACCAAAGCCGGACTTGAGCTGACCACCAATGATCTGGAAACCCACTATATGGCTGGCGGGAATATTCCAAATGTAATTAGAGCTTTGATCTCTGCCGATAAGGCAAACATCACACTGAGCTTTAAACAGGCTACGGCGATTGATCTTGCTGGACGGGACGTATTTGAAGC
The DNA here is from genome assembly GCA_964521585.1 of uncultured Limnohabitans sp. GTDB lineage: Bacteria > Bacteroidota > Bacteroidia > Cytophagales > Cyclobacteriaceae > Algoriphagus. The sequence continues at coordinate 5,655 of CAZFSC010000018.1, read as the reverse complement.
TGTTCAGATTTCTGTTAATCCTAAAGTGATCAACACCCCGAACGTTGCAGCAGTAGCTGCAGATGGTATTCAGTTAATTGCCAAAGCCAGAGTAACTGTTCGGGCAAATATTGCGCAACTGGTAGGTGGTGCCGGAGAGGAAACTATTCTGGCCCGGGTAGGGGAAGGAATTGTGACTTCAATCGGTTCAGCTCAAAATCACAAAAGTGTATTAGAAAATCCGGATAAAATTTCAAAACTGGTGCTTCAGCGCGGATTGGATGCTGGAACCGCTTTCGAAATCCTCTCTATAGATATTGCCGATATAGATGTGGGAACAAACATCGGTGCGAAATTACAGATTGATCAGGCATCAGCTGATCTGAAAGTCGCAGAAGCTCGGGCAGAAGAACGAAGAGCAATGGCTGTTGCCTTAGAACAGGAAATGAAAGCCAGAAATGTGGAAATGCGTGCAAAAGTAATCGAGGCAGAAGCAGAGGTGCCAAAAGCCCTTGCTGAGGCATTCAGATCCGGCAAGTTGGGTGTAATGGATTACTACCGAATGGAGAATATTAAATCTGATACTTCGATGAGAGACTCTATCGCCAACTCTGATACTGAATCAAAAGATTCCGGAAAGGGAAAGTCGGATAAGAAATAGATCGAATCTGTGATAAAGATGATTAAAAAAGGCTAATCCAATCTGGATTAGCCTTTTGCTTTTTAATCTCAAAGTGTGAATCGGGTGGTTCAACTCCGTTTCTTCTTTCTTTTAGAATTTTCGATTTCTTCCAGGATTACCGGTTGATAGAGGCTCTTGGTTAGGATTTGATTATTTTCCCAATCCACCAACACTTCTTCATAGGCAAGCGGAAGAATGACCTCGCCGGAGTCGGTGATGACTCCCTGCATATTGTCTTTTTGCACGATAATAAAATCCTTCTTTTCGCGCATGATACGCTGGAAGTCCAAAGGTAAAATTATTGATCCCGAGGAGGATAGCAATCCGATTTTTCCTTCCGATTCGATGAGAAAATTACCGTCAGAGGTTCTGGAAATATTATCGTAACCTTTCACGGTTAGGATATCACCGTTTTTATCAAGCAGGAAGTATTTATTTGAGTTTCTGGCAATCCCAATTCCATTTTTGAATTGTTTGATTTCATCCCAAGAGGTTGACCCGATGAGATTTCCCGAGGCATTGATCAACTGCCAATCTCCTGTATTTTTAACTGCTGCGATTTGATCGGAAAAAACTTGGACCTCGTTCCAGTTCGGGGCAATTGCCCATTCTCCATTGGGATTGAGGAACCCCTTTTTTCCTTTAGATTTGGCTGGGAATAAATTTTCAGATCCTGCTTCAATGTATTCGGCATTGACTGTAGGTTCGACAAGCCAGCCCTTTTTCCCTAAAAGACCTACTTTATTTCCTCGGAACCGCACATTATAAAGATTAGTACCGATTCGCTCCACGGATTCCATACCGACCGAATCTAATAGGATGCCGTCTTCCTCCATCACCCGACGGAGTTTCCCGTGGATATATTCCAGCAAGAGTCCATTTTCAAAGGTGATTTTGTGAAAGGAATTGTATCGGATATCTGAATTGATGTCATTGCCCTCAATCAGTAGGTATTGACTTTCATCGTAGCCGTAGAAAAAATTGCCGGCCGTATGTTCCAGACGCTCGATCACCGGATTGAGCACATAATCTCCTTCCAAATTGATCAATCCAAAACCTGTTTCTTCTTTGGCGAGTACATAGCGGCCATCATTGTCAGCAAGCAGATCATATTCCTTTTCCGGATTCTTCGATAAGGGCAAGAAGTACTTATTCCCTTTCCTTGCGAATAGTAAACCAAGTTTTGTAAAGTTTGCTTCGTCATATTCCCCAAGAGGTGTCAACTTGTTTTTGCCTCTGTCAAATAGAAAATACTCATTTCCTTTTCTGGCTAAAAGATAATTATAGTAGGTTTTAATCTGTTCAAATTCCAGAGGAAGCACTTTTTGACCATATTCGTGATATGCACCTATACCTTGAGGTCCTTTGATTAGAATCCAAGGTGCGAGGTATTGGTAGATCTCATTTCCTTCAAATTTCAATGCAGGCTTCAGATCCTGAGATAGCAAGTAAAGTTCACCATTGATTTTTCCGATTCTTACTGTTTCGGACAGAATCTCAATCCGTTCGTAGATTAATCTGGATTGAAGTTGGAGTTTGGTGTCATAAACTTCCCAAGTCTGTGATCTGACATTTTGAGCCAGAAATAGGCTTGCTAATAAGGCAAATGTGAACTTAAAGCTCCTTTTCATTTATGTCCTAATTGGATTGGGTGTAAGTTAAAATGACCAAGAGTTTTTATAATTTCCCTTGGTCATTTTTATTTTTTGTCAGACGAGGTTAATGGTCTGATTTGATTTTGTCCAGATCAAATAGATCGGAAATGATATCGATCATTTCCTCGGCCTGATCTCTTTGGCAGGCTGCGCGTAATTGAACCACCGGTACTTTAAGCACTTTTTGCATCATGCTTTTGGTGATTTTATCGATGATGGCATATTCTTCTTCGCTGGAGTTTTTCAGGAATCGGGCCAGCTCTTGCTGTCTGATTTGTTCCAACGTCAATTTCAACTTGTTAATGGTAGGGGATACCATCATTTCTTTTTTCCAACTGTAGAATTCCTCAATGCTTTCATTGATGATTTCTTCTACTTTTGGTACTGCTTCCAGCCTTCTCTCCAGCGTCGATGAAGCCTTGCTACGGATATTGTCTACATTATAGAGAATTACCCCAGGCACATCTTCCACGCTTGTCTCTATACTTCTTGGGACTGACAGATCCACCAAAAGTTTATAACTCAGAATCTCAAAGTCTTTTACCAGTTTTTTGGTAATGAAAGGCTCGGCTCGCTGAATTGAGCTGACGATGACGTCTGCTTCTTTCATTGCTTCGAAGCAATCCTCAAAAGGCACCACCTCAAATCCCATTTCAGCAGCAATTTCTTCTGCTTTCGAGAGGGTCCTGTTCGTGATTTTGACTTTCGCATCCGGAAGATGGATCATGTTCTTTGCCACATCCTCACCGATTTCGCCGACTCCGATCAGGAGTATTCGAGGTTGAAATGTGTTTGAAGTCAAGCTTTCGATAAGCTCTATGGTTGCATAAGACAAAGATGCTGCTCCATCTCTGAAAGCAGTTTCTTGAACGATGCGCTTACTTGTGAAGAAAATCGTATGCATCAATCGATGCAAAAATGGTCCAGCCATATCCAAATCGGCAGATGCCTGATAGGCACGCTTGACTTGGTTGGCAATCTGAATATCTCCGACTACCTGTGCTTCAAGTCCGATCGAAACTCTAAATAAATGCGTGATCGCCGGACGGTCATCGTTGAAGATTTGGAAGTAATCCAGATAATTGATGATATCGGTAATTCCTTTTTCCAGGCCGATAAGCTTGATGATTTCTGTACTTAGGTCAAGATCGTGGGTGTAATAGACCTCTGTTCGATTGCATGTAGAGAGGATAAGCGCATCCCCCAGACTAAAGAAATCCTTTAGTTTCAGTAAAATAGCATGAATCGCCTGATCATCAAGAGATATGATTTCTCTGATTTGAACAGGGGCGTTTTTATGGGATATACTTAGGGCTCTAAACTTAATCTGCATTATTCCTACGCTAGGCTTGCAAATTTAACAGACAAAGGTTTGTGAAAGGACCTTTTTACACTACTATCTGCCAATTTGTAATCTGTCTAAATAATTTTTTTATTTAAATAACAAAGTTCGAAAATAGTGAAATAGAATTCCAATATTTTTAACTTATACGTTATTGAGTTAAGCTATGATGATTTTTCGGTTATGAGAAACAAACTTTTTTATTGGCTCAAGCTTAATCTCGGCTTTTCTGGCAAAGAATCCAGAGGATTTCTTCTGCTCACGCCACTTTTGGTGATTTTGGCTATTTCTCCCTACCTACTCAAATCGCTGCGAAACTCAAAGTCCGAAGAATTTCACAAGCAATACATAGCTACAATTGATAGCTTAAAAAAGTTTACAATCGAGGTGAAAACTTCACCCAATCCCATTTTTGATCCGGCTGATACTGCCAAAAGCATCAATAAGAATAAGACTGTTAACCTCAATCGCTTACCCTTATCCGAGGCTGATTCTGTTGTTCTTCAGGTTGTGCCCGGCATAGGTCCCGGCCTGAGTAGCCGAATAATAAAGTACCGGGAGAATCTGGGAGGGTTTCACACCAAAGACCAACTGAGTGAAATCTTTGGATTAAAACCGGAAACGATCGTTGAGTTATGGAATTATTTTGACTTTGACTCACGGATCACCAAGAAGATTTCGATCAATACAGCAGATGTAAATGTGCTTTCCGCTCATCCCTACATCAGTTATGGTGAAGCCAAAGTAATCATCGCTTTCCGAAGTCAGCATGGCAAGTTCAGTTCTGTGGAGGACCTGAAAAAAATTAAGATTTTCAAAGAGGAGTGGATCATCAGAATCAGACCTTACCTGACTTTTGAATAGGGAATCTTATTGAATACTCTGTACGATTTTTTGCATCTTTGTCCATGGATTCGCTGAAGGATCATATCCAATTACCTACCCTCAATCTACCGCACTTCGAACCGAAGCTCCGCCGCAGCGAGGATAAACTCTGGATTTTGGATCTGGTTAGGAAAAAGCATTTGGTTTTGACTCCGGAAGAGTGGGTCAGGCAACATTGGATCAATTTTCTGATCAGCCATCAAAATTTCCCCAAGGGCTTGATAGCTTTGGAAAGAGAATTGAAATATAACCAACTAAAAAAAAGAACTGATTTGGTGGTCTGGGATAACTTCGGTAAGCCCTATTTACTGGTCGAATGCAAAGCGCCTAATATTGTGTTGTCTCAAAAAACGATGGAGCAGGCTTGTCTTTATCATCAGGAAATAAAATCGCCTTACTTAATTATTTCAAATGGAAATCAACATATTTTCATGGCCTATAACTCCCAAACCAATCAATTCAACCAAGAACGAAACTGTCCACCATCACCAATCTGAAAGGTTTATTTATGATTATTGGCAGACTTTTTTTACCTTTTAAATAGCCGCTAAAAAATATTGAACTATGGGAAACAAAATCACTAACATGCCTTGCGAACTTTGCGCCAGTAGAAAGCAATCTATGTTTTCTGATTTATCTGAGACTCATATTTGTTCTATTTCAGAGAGTAAAAACCTGATTTCACATAAAAAGGGCCAAATTCTATACTATGAAGGAACTAAGCCGCTGGGGATTTTCTGTATCAATTCTGGTGTGGTCAAAGTATATAAAACAGCCTCCAACGGAAAGGAACAAATAATTCACCTTTCCAAGGCTGGCGATTTTCTAGGCTATTCGGCATTACTTGGAGAGGAAAATTACACCAACTCCGCCATGATCGTGGAAGATGCTAAGATCTGTTTCATACCAAGAGAATCTTTTTTAAATACAAAATATGGCTACATTCATAAAGAAATTTGAAAATCTAAGCAGTGACGATCAGGAAGCAGTAGGCGGCAAAAACGCTTCCCTGGGAGAAATGTTCAACGAGCTTTCCTCAAAAGGAATACGCATACCCGACGGCTTTGCCACCACTTCTGAAGCTTTTTGGCACTTTATTGATCACAATGATC
>CAZFSC010000017.1:0-38075 GCA_964521585.1 uncultured Limnohabitans sp. | reverse complement strand
CGGTGCTTTTCATTTAGCTGTAGAGAAACAAATCCCTATAATCCCTGTCACTTTATCCTATAATCATCTAATTTTGCCTGACGACGGTAAACTTCTCTTAAGGTGGAGAAAGGCAAAAATGGTTTTGCATGAACCCGTCAAAGCTAAATCTGGGGAATCAGAGCAGGAACTAAAGGAAAGGTGCTTTGAGATTATTCAAACCCAACTTAAAAAAGATAACGGTTTAGTCTAAATCGAATTGGAATTAATGAATCCTTCAACTGGATAAAAGCATCAAAATGATGGGATCCCAATCAAATAGGGTAACAAGTTAGGAACGAAAAAAACATACACTCTTGAAATCGAGCAGGACTAGACCGTCCTACACTGTGATGAATAAAACAAATGCGAGATTCCATATGACAGCAAAAGCTAAATTGTAAAAAAATGAAAATAGATATCAACACCATCAAAAAAATCGCCCATTTGGCCCGGTTGGAATTTGATGAAAACAGTGCTGAAAAAATGTCTAAGGACATGAGTCAGATATTGGATTGGGTGGAGCAGCTGAATGAAATTGATACGGAGAATGTGCTTCCGCTGACAACCATGTCCTCGGAGGTGAATGTGATGAGGGAAGACAAAGTCGCCAATCAGCTTGATCATGAGGCAGGTCTCAAAAACGCTCCCAAGAGAGATTCTGACTACTTCCGTGTACCGAAGGTTTTAGAATAATGGATCAAAAAACCATCTCTACATCATTTTCAAATTACCGAATACCGGCCCTCCTCTTTATCATCATGGGAGGGTTTTTTGCATGCTATTATCTCCTATTTGATCCGGTTCCTTATCGTAACATCACTACCGCCTACTTTTCTGAGCGGGTACCCATCCCTTTTGACTGGGTACAGATCGGGCCGATCTCATTTCCGATTCCAGTTGATAATTTCCTCGTTTTTCAGGAATTCAAATCCATTCGAGCTGATTTTTACATCACAGAATCATTAATCTTTGGAGGAATAGTTTTTCTTGTAAGCGTCTCGTTATTAACTCTTATTAGCGAGTTCAAAAAATTATACTTCATCCTATCCGGAGCAGCATGGATTGTTCTCCTGACTTTAAGTGATTTCAATGGACTGAATATCTATGGTGTAAGTTCCAATCTCACATTAATCATTTTATTATTAGGAACGATAGGGCCTGTTTTGATTTTTTATGTTTGGGGACAAAACTGGAACCTAAAGTTAAAATGGATCGCGGTGTTCCTCAGTTTTAGTCTCACGATTTACTTACTGAGCCAACTTAGTCCAATCGAATATCCAGCGCTTTATTTGGCTGAGCATACGTTGACGATTGGTCTTTGCCTAAGTTTGGCTTGGGTGTTTTGGAATGGACACAGTGTTTTGTCCGGGATTTATTTATTGATTACCCGTGCCACCCGCACACATCAGCTGAAAGTTTCCATTCAGATTGTGGTCGTTGGCATATTATACCTAGCCACAGTCTTCTTTATCTTTTTGGAACTTACCGGGGAATCTGGTCTTCCTCTGCCTACCTTTTCACCTCTATTTCTGATTTTTCCTATGGGGATTTTGGGGTGGATCAGTTTGCAGGCAAAAATTGATCAGGTGCCCGATCTAGCTACCAATCCAGCGGCACTTCGGATTCTTCATTTATTGGGATTCGGTCTTTCTTGTTGGCTGGTGTGGAAATTGAAGCTTTCCGGAAATCAGCCTGCAGAAGAGTTGTTTAAGCATGTAATTACTTACAGTCAGATTGGATTTTCACTCTTTTTCCTGGTGTATATTTTCTCCAATTTTCTTTCTGTAATGGATAGTGGTAAGTCGGTAGACAAGATTCTTTTCAAACCCTATTCATTACCTTACTATCACCTAAGAATTGGAGGATTGATTGTTATTCTTGTCTTAGTCACTTATTCCGACGCGATAGTCAGCGCTCAATCAAGTGCAATGAGTCGGAATGTACTGGCGGATTATTACTATCAGACGAATCAAAAACTAGAAGCGAGCATACTTTACGAAAACGCATGGAGTATCTATCGCAAAAATCCAAAAGCTAAAAATACTACTGCCCAACTTCTTCTCGAGCTGAAGCAGCCCACCCTTGCCAAGCAGCATTTGGAGGAAAGCTTTGCTGAAGCCCCACAAGTGGATAATATACTCTTGCTAAGCGATCTGCTTCACGCCGAAAATTCGATTTTCGAATCAGTTTATTATCTGGAAAGGGGTTTGAATTATTTCCCTGACCATCATCAGCTCAAAAATAACCTGGCGCTTTTCTACACCAAAATCAATAAGCGTGAAGATGCATTGAATCTCCTGCTAGGTGAAGTTTCAAATAATGAAGTAGTAGCCTCAAACCTTTCTGCCTTGAGGACCATGGCCGGGATATCCGATTCGACTGCATTTTCAGCAAAGGATCTCCCTTCAAAAATCAACCATTTGGCAGCATCCAATGCAAGTGGAAATGTCCCAGACCAGCAATTGATTGAGTCTCTTCGAAAGGAAATCGCTGGTTCGAGTAGTCCGCTTCTCATCAATGCGGCCTACCGAAACCTTTTCGCTTCGCAAAGAAAATCAGAGCCAGATTCTGACCTACTAGTTTTAGACAGTTTGGCCGGCTTGGAGGCTTTTCAATCATATCAGATGTCATTGCAGGAGACAGCGGTGATTCGTAGTCTAGCCGCTGGCAGAATCGTGGATGCGATAAAAAACTTAAATGGCCTAGCCTTCCGCAATCCAGGCGATGCAGGATATTTTCTTCATCTTTCCTCGCTGATCTTGGCTCAAAACCTGGATTTCCGAAAAGCTGCTATTGAACTGGAAACCGCTCAGGAAAAAGGGTTTCAGGCATTTGGCTCGCATCACTGGAGTATTTTTGGGTTAGGCGGCTTCCCGGAAAAAGCTGTTGAACTTCGGGAAAAATTCAATGTGCCTCTCCCAGTCTATCTTACAGAGGAAGGCACTACAACTAGTGACTATTTGAATTTGATCAGAACTTTTCATCAAAGTATTCCCCGTAAGCTTTATGAAGCTTGGGAAAAATTTGAAGAGAGTGATTATAAGACAGACCTTGCCTTAAGACTTCTGGCACATAAAGGGCATGGACTGAAGCCATTTCAAATCCAAAATTTAGGGGAATATGTTTCCAGTAAAATCGGAAAACAGGAAAAGCTTATTCCTTATTTGGAAAATCCCGACTTGAAAGATCCAAAGTCTGTCTCGTCACTTCTGGCTTGGTTGGGACTGGGTGAAGAATTGACTGGAAATCCCTATTATACCCCTTTAATTCTGAGTGCTGCCCTTATCCAAGTCGATAATTTGGCCAAGTATGAAATTCTCAATTCAGCTACCGAATTTAATCGGGATCCACTACTTTGGATGGCGAAAATCGATGCCGCAAGAAGCGTGGGTCTTGACAATTATGCAGAAGAGGCCTTGGTTTTGATGAAAGAATGGCTTTCGGAAGAAGAAATTGAAGAAATAAAAAACAGGAACAATTGAAGACCATTCACGTAATTTGACAGGAGACTTTTTTCGAATCCATACCAAACCGCTAAATTCCCCAAAATTAAACTACCAATGAGCAAGATTATAGAAACCCACGAAATCAATAAGACTTATAAAATGGGAGTCGAAATCATTGAGGCTTTAAAGTCCATTACCATCACCGTAGATCGTGGCGAATATGTGGCTTTTATGGGACCATCAGGATCGGGGAAATCTACCTTGATGAATATCATCGGATGTCTGGACACCCCTACCTCAGGTAGCTATATCCTGAACAACAAGGATGTCTCACATATGAGCGAAAATGAACTTGCTGAAATCAGAAACAAGGAAATCGGTTTCGTTTTTCAAACTTTCAACTTACTTCCAAGAGCGAGCTGCTTAGAAAATGTGGCACTGCCCTTAGTATATGCAGGTTTTAGTAAATCCGATCGAGAAGAGCGGGCATTCCAAGCCTTATCCAACGTAGGACTTGGGGACAGAACCAAACACCGGCCAAACGAACTCTCCGGAGGGCAAAGACAGCGTGTAGCCATTGCAAGAGCTTTGGTAAATGATCCCAGTATTATTCTTGCTGATGAGCCAACAGGAAACCTGGACTCCAAAACTTCATACGATATCATGGAGCTTTTTCATGAGCTTCATTCCCGAGGCAATACCATCATCATGGTGACACACGAAGACGATATTGCGCATTACGCCCATAGAATCGTAAGATTAAGAGACGGCTTGTTAGAGACAGACACAGTCAATCCTAATCCCACCCGTGGAGCGACCATGCATGCCTGAAAATCTCTTTTAATTGAAATAGATTCTTATTTTTGTTTCAGCGACAAGTTTCTGAGATTGAATTCTAGCATGTTGCTTATTTTAAAGGGAGATGTGATTTTCAAACTTGCGAGATTTCATGCAGCCCATTGAAGATCTAATCAAAATCAGATGAAAATATATACTAAAACAGGAGATCAGGGAATCACCTCATTGTTGGGAGGTACACGTGTACCAAAGTCCGACCTGAGAATCGATGCCTACGGTACTGTGGATGAGTTAAATTCTTACATCGGCTTACTACGGGATCAGGAAGTAAACAAAGGGCGCTCTGAATTTTTGAAGGAAATCCAAGATCGCCTTTTTACTATAGGAGCTGATCTTGCCACTGCTCCCGGAAAAGACAAAGTAAAGAAACCAGACCTTCATCAGGAGGATGTGGAAGTTCTGGAGCAGGAAATGGATCAAATGGAATCCAAACTAGCCCCACTCTCTGCCTTTATTCTCCCAGGGGGCCATCCGTCAGTTTCTTATTGCCATTTGGCCAGAACGGTATGTAGACGGACCGAACGCATCACGGTTGAACTTGCCTCTGTGGAGGAAGTATCCGAACTCCTGATCCAATACCTTAACAGGCTATCTGATTATCTTTTTGTGTTGGGCCGAATGATGGCCAAGGAGCTAAACGTTGAAGAAGTAACCTGGAAACCCAGAATCTAAATTTCCCTAACCTGATCTTAATGGATCAGAAAATATCAATATCATGAAGACCACAATTGATTTTCCTATTTCGAAAACCTCGAGTTCAAAATTACCATCTACCGATTTTTCAAACCTGGTCTTCGGAAAAACGATCAGCGATCACATGTTTGTAGCGGATTTTGCAAAAGGGGAATGGGGTAATTTGAGAATAGAACCTTATGCACCACTTAGTCTGAATCCGGCCAACGCCACTCTTCATTATGGACAATCCATCTTTGAAGGAATGAAGGCTTATAAAAATTCGAAGGGCGAAATCATGGTATTCAGGGCCGATGCCAACTGGAAAAGATTGAATGAATCCGCTGTGCGAATGTGTATGCCGGAGCTTCCCGAAGAAATCTTTATGGAAGGTTTGACTCAATTACTCGATCTCGATAGGGATTGGGTACCTTCTGCCAAAGGAGCTTCCCTTTATGTGAGACCTTACATGTTTGCAACTGATGATTACATCGGCGTAAAACCATCAGAAACCTATAAATTCATCATTTTCACCTGTCCGGTGGGAAATTATTACAGCAAGCCAGTCAGTGTCAAAGTAGAAACGAATTTCACAAGGGCAACTGAAGGAGGAACTGGTTATGCGAAAACTGCCGGAAACTATGCAGCTTCTTTATATCCAGCACTTCAGGCTCAGAAAGCAGGTTACGATCAGCTCCTCTGGACAGATGGTAAAAGCCATAGTAAAATCGAGGAGAGTGGAACGATGAACGTGATGTTTAAAATAAACGGAACAATCATCACCGCACCCACTGATACCGGAACCATCCTAAAAGGCATCACCAGAGATTCTGTAATCCAGCTAGCAAAAGACTGGAATGTACCACTGGAAGAGCGATTTTTAACCGTGCAAGAATTGGAGTCTGCCCTCAAAGAAGGAAGTCTGGAGGAGGCTTTTGGAACTGGAACTGCCGCTACCATCGCCCACATCGAGCGAATAAATATCAATGGAACGGATTACACTCTTCCTGAAAAATCGCAGGAGGCCTTTTCGTATAGGGTTTTGAAAGAATTGGATGGAATCAAATACGGTGAAATTGAAGATACCCACGATTGGGTAATCAAAATATAAAATCAAGCGGGAAATTTTTCCCGCTTTTTTTTATCCCAAAATCCGTAATTCCCCAGTGATAAAATTGAATTTCTTTCCGTCCGTCAACCGGAGTTCTATTTCAAACTGATGGATCTCCCCATTGATTTTAGGTGGTCGATTGAGCAATAGTTTGAAACTGGTAAACGAATAGCCTTCTCGGAAAATTTGATTGAATTCCCGAATGGAAAGTATTTCGTTAATTACAGTTACTTTAAAAAGTTCGGAAGAGAAAGAATCTGGCATATCAAAGTCTGTGTACATAGTTAAAGGTCTGATCACCAAAGACTCAATTCCAATCTTCGATCCCAGATATCCGTCAGGGGGACAATCCAAAGCATATAAATTACCAGAAGGAGTTATTTTAGTTTCGGCTACTCCGGAAGTGATCAATCCAATTCTGTATTCGATATTGTTCCATTCAACGGGATTAGAAGACCCGATAGGAATTTGGCTTTGCATTCTGTAAGCAAAACCATCCAATCCTACCACTTCAAAATATGGCAAAGGTTCAGGACAGCTATCCTTCAGACAGGATAGAATAACTGAGGAGAATAATAAAATGATTACAATTGGAAGAATTTTCAAACGCATAAGTTAAATCAAATTGCTATTTTCACTTCGTAAGAAGAGGTCCCCTATTTACTCAAATTAGAATTCATGTTAGCTATTACCACTTTTAGACAAGTAACGGTTTTTTTTAAGTCAAATAATGGGATTAGACTTTCTGCAATTTTGGGGTTTCTTCTCTTTACCCAGTTCACTTATGGTCAAGATAAAGATTTTCTTTTGCTTAAGAGAGGTACTAATCAAAAGTCACAAATCCGCTTTTATCCAGGCGAAAACATTACCTATAAAAGCGATAAGATTGGATTTTTTGTGACAGACCGAATCGTCAGTCTGGATCAGGATTTTATTTATCTCACCGAAAACATACTCCGCATCGAAAACATCCGGGAAATCGACATCAGAAATAAAGACCCCAGAAACCGTACGCTTCGAAATCTAAATGGCCTTTTCCTGGGTGCAGGAGTTCTCCTCATCAGTGTAGAATCGATCAATAGCATCTATCAGACGGAGCGTTTTTCAATCGATCAGGGAGTGGGCATTACTTCTGCATTTCTCATCGGCACAGGCTTGGCATTGATCCCGTTACGTTACAAAACCTTCAAAAATGAAGGGCGAAATAAAATACAGATCATACAAATGCGGATGGATGATTGAATCACTGTAGTATAAACAGATTTTTTTTCGGACTTTTGCAGCTTAAATTTTAACCTAGACAGATGACTTCAGAACAACTGAAAGACTTGAAAGCCCGCACATCGGCTTTGAGGAGGTATCTTTGACTACGATCGTAAGAAAGTAGAAATCGAAGATTTAGAGGCCGTCTCGGCCCAGCCTGAATTCTGGAATGATCCAGAGGAGGCAGAAAAAACCATGAAACAAATTCAGGCGAGAAAAGCCTGGACCACTTCTTTTGAGGATTTAAATCAGATTATCCAGGATCTCGATGTGCTGTATGAATTCTACAGTGCTGGTGAGGTTTCTGATGAAGAAATCAAAACTGAATTCAAGAAGGCCCAAAGTGCAGTGGAAGAACTTGAGTTGAAAAAAATGCTTTCTTCTCAGGAGGATCAACTCAATGCAGTGCTTGAAATCAATCCCGGTGCAGGCGGTACAGAAAGTAACGACTGGGCTTCGATTCTCATGCGGATGTACATTATGTGGGGAGAAAAAAATGGCTATAAAGTAAAAGAAGTAGACTTACAGCCAGGTGAAGTAGCGGGAATCAAATCGTGTACGCTGGAATTTGAAGGTCCTTTGGCCTACGGATTTCTAAAATCAGAAACCGGAGTTCACCGATTGGTGCGAATTTCTCCATTTGATTCGGGCGGAAGAAGGCACACCTCATTTGCCTCGGTTTACGCCTATCCGGAAGTGGACGACTCAATAGAAATCGAAATCAATCCGGCTGATGTGGAGCTTCATACTTCCCGATCCGGAGGTGCAGGCGGTCAAAATGTAAACAAAGTCGAGACAAAAGTTCAATTGACTCATAAGCCTACAGGAATTGTAGTCGTATGTCAGGTAGAACGATCTCAGCTAGCCAACCGTGAAAAGGCCATGCAAATGCTAAAATCCCGATTGTATCAGATGGAATTGGAGAAGAGAAATGCAGAAATAGCAAAAATCGAATCTTCCAAACTCCGGGTGGATTTTGGGTCTCAGATCAGAAATTATGTTCTCCATCCTTATAAACTAGTGAAGGATAACAGAACTGGATATGAGACTTCAGATACGCAGCACGTTCTTGACGGTGGGCTAAACGAATTTATGAAAGCATATCTCCTGGCCCAAAGCGAGGAACAAGCAGATAAAGACTAACCGAAGAAAAGGGCCGGATTTTCACCGGCCTTTTTTCTTCTTTTGAAAGCGCTATGAGAATCATCCCCTCCTTTTTTACGCTTAATTTTTTTCTGCTCTGTATGAGTTCTTTTTTATTCTTTTCATCATTCAATATGATTATCCCGGAGCTTCCCAATTACCTGAGCAATTTGGGCGGAGCAGAATACAAAGGACTGATCATATCCTTGTTCACCCTTTCGGCAGGATTATCCAGACCTTTCAGCGGCAAGCTTGCAGATAAGATCGGTCGGATTCCGGTGATGATATTTGGTGCATCAGTTTGCTTCTTAGTGAGTCTGATGTATCCTATTCTCACCTTTGTCGGAGGCTTTCTATTTCTAAGATTTGCACATGGCTTTTCAGCAGGCTTCACTCCTACCGGCATTTCTGCCTACGTAGCAGATATTGTACCTTTCCAAAAGCGCGGTGAAGCAATGGGTATTCAATCCCTATTTGGATCATTAGGAATGGCAGCAGGACCTGCGATCGGAGGCTGGATAGCGACCTACTGGCCTTTGGACTTTCTCTTTTATGTATCCGCTTTCACCGCCATCCTTTCCATTCTGATCCTGCTCCGTCTCAAAGAAACTCTGGAGGAGAAGGAACCGCTTAGGTTCGGCCTATTCAAACTGAAAAAAGATGAAATCATCGAAAAACGAGTACTCACTCCTTCCTTGATTCTTTTTCTTTCGGTATTTTCATTCGGGGTAGTGCTGACAATCATACCTGACTTTTCAGAATTCCTGGGCATCAAAAACAAAGGACTTTTCTTTGCTGTGTTCACACTTTCCTCCCTCGGGATCCGGCTTGTGGCTGGCAAAGCATCTGATCGCTACGGAAGAGTGCCGGTCATGCGAGTTGCCAGCCTGACCATGACTTTAGCTATGGTCACCATTGCATTTGCCGAAAATAAACTGGCTTTGATGGGAGCCGGTGTTTTATTTGGGTCAGCTGTGGGGATGAATAGCCCCACAACAGCTGCCTGGGTAATCGACTTGTCGCTGGATAAGTTTAGGGGAAGAGCCCTGGCTACGATGTATATTTTTCTGGAGGCAGGAATCGGTGTAGGAGCAGTTGTCTCAGGATTCCTTTACAATAACCAATCAGAAAACTTCAAGCTCGTATTTTTATTCAGCGGAGGAACGGCATTTCTGGCTTTCTTGGCACTGATTTTCATTCAACGCGATCAAAAACCAGAAAAGACTCCGATTTAATAGCCCAAATAATTGCTAATCCGGGGAATCGCTAAAATGGATTTTTGTCTGCCATTGTAATAGGTGACTTTTTCACCATCAAACAAAGCTCCCTCTTCCAGCATTATCCGGACATCTTTATTCCATTCTTTTACAAAAACCACCGCATTCAACTCGATTGCATATCCGGTCATGGCATGCAAGGGAAAATCACCCGCTCCTTTCGTGTCGCCCTGGTTGTCCCACATTCCAATGGTAGGTCCGGCGGAATGCCCATAAAATCCGAGCGGATGGGTATAAATACTGCCCCTCAATCCTTCTGAATCCATCATCTTCCGTGTCTCTCTCAAGATTTCATTACCTGTTCTTCCTGATACAAAATTTTGCGTCAACAGATCCTGGACGCGATTGCCTGCCTTAAAAGCCTCTTGAAGAAAAACTGGTACCTCCGTCTCACCTGCTTTCAAGACGTAGGCTAACTCTTGTGTATCAGTATTTAATCTCAAATAGGTGATTCCAAAATCAATATGAAGCAGATCACCGGGAAGGATTACGGTTTCTGCCGCTTTGCTGGCAAAGGATCTGTTTTGTTCCTTATTGGCAGGATCAGCCCGCTGAATATCGACCGAAGGATGAAACCAAGTATCCAGTTTCATCTCTTTTATTTTTTCCCGATACCACCACACTACATCCTCTGTGGTAGTCACTCCTGGCGTAATTACCTCGGAGGAAAGTCCTTTCTGAATTATGTAATGAGCTATTTGTTGAATATGCTTGTAGGTAGCCATCTCTGAAGAAGTCCTTGTTTCCAGCCATCTTACGGCCAAAGTTTGGGCAGAAGTCACACTAGCTTTCAAATCTGCAGGCAAATAATCCATGAATAATTGATACTCATTATGCGTCAAGCCATCTGCATGACCATAGTCCATGGCATAATTCAGGCCGATCTTTTTTGGATTTTTCGAGGAGATCAATTTCATCAAAGCGTCCCACTGATCTGGCTGAGCCTCTGGATCCCATGCGCGTTTGAAGGCTTTTCCCACATCGTAGCGCGCAACAGCATAGGTTTCCACTGGGGCATTTGGCTTCGGCTGGTACATGACTAGAATAGTCCTTCGTCGGGCAGCCATCCAAGTTGCCGGAAGCAGGGTCCGGATCACAGGATCCTCATTATATTCTCTGGAAATGACCACCCACATGTCTATTCCAGTTTCTGTCATCAACTGTGGAAGCAAGTGTGTAATACGCTCGTCAAGCCAAGAGTCAATGACATCTGCCTGGGCACGTTGGGATAGGACTGCCAAATCCTGACTATTGGCAGAAAGCCAAATCGCACAGAATGCTAAAAGAAAGAAGGTTTTTTTCATACTTCAGGAATGATTAATCCTTGAATATAAAAGAAACCTCACTATTTCATACTTCGATTTTTACCGAAGGAGATATTATACGATTTGAATCCAAGCCATTTTTGATAAATCGATTACTCTTGAGGTGAAAACGGATAAAAAGTACCACTGCAGTCAGACTTAATCCAATGAGCAATCCATACCAGATACCCTCTGCACCCAAGCCCCACTCAAAAGCCAGAAAATAACCTAGGGGAAGTCCTAGCACCCAATAAGCAATCAAGGTGATTAGTGTGGGAAACTGTACATCTTCCATTCCTCTTAGTACGCCTAAACCGGCTACCTGTACTCCATCTGAAAGCTGAAAAAGTCCGGCAATCACTAATAAAGAAGCTGAAATTGCAATTACTTCCTGATCTTCTATGTAAAAAGTCGGCAGGTAATTTCGGAATACAATAAAAATCACTGCTGTTGTAAACATGAAAATCAATACCATACCAAAAACGACCATTCCGGCTTCACGCATTCCTTTAGGATTTCCCTTTCCGATTTGGTTGCTTACCCGGATCATCCCTGCAGTACTTAGTCCAGCTGCCATCATGTAACTGATCGATGCCAGATTCAAAGCAATCTGGTGCCCTGCCAAAGCATTCACACCAATCCAACCCATCATTATTGCTGCTGCACTAAACGCACTTACTTCAAAAATATACTGGAATCCTGTCGGAACGCCTATTTTCAAAATCCGGTTGATCATATAAAAGCGAAGTTTTTTGATCCCCAATTGGAGGTTAAACTTCGAGTAGCGGACAGATTTCATCATGTACCAAGCCATCATCAATGGCATGAGAATCCTGGAGATTAGCGTAGCGATACCGGCACCATTCAAGCCGAGCTCCGGGGCTCCCAGATTTCCATAAATCAAAACCCAGTTTAAAAACACGTTGATTAGATTGCAAAATATGGTGACATACATTGCTTGCTTGGTTTGTGATAGACCTTCGGCAAATTGCTTGAAAGTCTGAAAGATCATGAAAGGAAATAAAGAAGCGGTGATGATAAACAAATAAGGGATGGTCAAATCCACTACTTCTTCAGGCTGGTCCAAAAAATGAAGCCCCGGAGAAATCATAAGAATCACCGCTATCAGTAAAATTGATGAAATGATATTAATCCAAAGCCCATGCTGAAAAAGTTGGGAAATGCGCTTATTTTTCCCTTTGCCTTCAGCAATCGAAACCAACGGTGTGATTCCCATGGAGATCCCCATACCAAACATCAATAGCACAAAAAATATACTGTTGCCCAAAGAAGCTGCTGCCAGAGGCACCGCACCCAACCTTCCAACCATCATACTATCAGCTACTCCTACAGCTACCTGTCCGAGCTGACTTAAAACCACTGGGAAAGCCAAATGGAAAGTAATTCGAAAATGATCTTTGATTGTCATTATCAGTAACCCAAAATACGCGCTGCTTTGAAAATTCCAGCCAAACTAATGCTATCCGTGATTTCTCCTCTCATAGCCATTTCCAGGGCTTCTTTGAAGGGAAGTTTTTTAACCTGAAGTATCTCCGTATCCTCAAATTCAGTTTCTCCTTGGGTCAGATCCTGAGCCAAATACACTATCCCCTCCTCATCTGTTACTGAGTTGGAAGTATGAATCCGCAATAATTCTGTCCATTTTGATGCGGAGAGACCTGTTTCCTCTTTCAATTCCCGCTTTGCACTTTCCAAAAAGTCCAATTCAATAGGTCCTCCACCCATCGGAATTTCCCAGGAATACTCATTGAGACTATATCGGTACTGTCCAACCAGCCAGGTATTCTCATCCGCATCAATTGGGATGATAGCCATAGCCTTGTTTTTAAAGTGAACTGTACCGTAAATCCCATCCTTTCCGGAAGGATTAATTACCTGATGCTCCTCGACTTTTATCCATGGATTTTCATAGATAAATTTTGAATTTTTGGTATGCCAGGGATTATGTTCCATTTTTTTATTCAAAAAAAAAGGGCGACTTGCGCCACCCTTCAGTTCGGTCTTTTTTTGATTAAGCTGGGATAGGCATTACTTTCGAATCCTTGAATGTAGAAAGAATTACCATGGATTGCATGGAATCTACTTCCCTGATTTCGGACACTTTCTCCAACATCAGCTTCTGATAAGCAGTGATATCCTTAGCGATAATCTTCAGAATGAAGTCACCGGTTCCTGTGATATGGTGACACTCTATCACCTCCGCTATCAGATTGATTTCCTTCATAAAGGCATCAATATTACCTTTATTGTGACCTATCAAGCTGACTAGCACGAAAGTACTCACACCCAGTCCGATTTTCTCGGGATCAAGCTTAGCATGATAACTTTTGATAATACCGGATTGCTCTAGCTTTTTAACTCGTTCTAAAGTTGGCGCCGGAGACAAACCTATGTCTTTCGAAAGTTGGGCATTTGTGATTTTTGCGTTCGCTTGCAGGATCTCCAGGATCCTCCGATCAATCTTATCGAATTTAATCCTCAAGCTATTATCCATGATCTCTTGCATTGACAAAATTTTATATTGTGCAAATTTAATATAATTGATGATTGTTTTAAACCGTTCATCAGAATTTTAATCAGAGATATCGAAATTTTCTAAATACTATTTGCGATTTGGGCGAAGATTCCTTTATAATTTTCGCTATCTATTTGAAAAATTCAAAGATTCTCCTGTTGTAGGTTTTAAAAACGGCCGAAAAGGAATTAAAGTTTATTCTTTTTCAAATATTCTCGGGCAGCCACATGGGAAGGATGCTTTCGCTTGGCATATTTCTTCACCGATTTGAAATAATTCTTGGCCAGAGACTTATTTCCCTCTTCCATAGCGATTATACCTAGCTGTACTAGTGAATGGAGGTAGTAGCCACTTTCCTGAGACTCCGATTCTTCGCCGTAGGAAATCGTCTTTTGATAGTATTTTTTCGCTTCTTTGGAATCACCGGTTCTATCGTAATACTCAGCAATAAAGAATGCCGCATATCGCCCGGAGTTGGATTCATATCCTTCCTGTTTTGCATCTATCCGATCCAAAATCTCATACGATTCTCTCACAGTATCTCCCCATCTTCCCACTGTGTATAAGTGCCGTGCATAAGAGCGATGGAAATAAGGATTGTTTGGAAACTTGGTATGGAGATATTCGGAGATCTGAAGTGCTTCATGGGGTTTCCTTTCTTCCGAAGCATACAATCTGAAAAGAAAATACTGAGCCTCTACTCTGGTGTAGAAAGAGTTGGTGGCTACTTCCTCCAGTTGCTGCAATCCAAGTTGCTTATTTCCTTTTGGAAAAAGTGCCATCACAGGTCTCAACAAAGGATAATTTTCAGGAATCCAAACAGAAAAATAATTGAACAGGGCATCTCCAAGAAGTAGCTCTGGGTTAAATTCAGCCTCTCCTCTGCTTAATTCCATGTATTTCAGTGCATTTCTTCCAGCCCAGGCAGCCTTAGTCCAACTTTTCCGCTCCGAAAACAGCCTACCTTGAAATCCATATCCTGCTGCCAAAAAAAAGGCAGCTTCCTTATTCGTCTCGTCTGCATCATGCATTGCCTGGGCTTTTTCTATGGCAATGTCCAGGTATTTCAAAAAAGCCTTGTCATATGTTTCTTTGGTCACGTCCACCTCTATCCTCCACCAATATCCTAATGCCACCAGAAAATAAGGAAGCGGATGCTCCGGATATTGATTGGCAATCACAGCAAAATCACGCTCCGCAACCGGAAAATTGAAATCGTACATGCTGTTGATGGATTTAGTGATGCGGTATTGCAGCCCTTTATCCAGCAGTAAATATTTTGAAGGTTGATTGTATGCAAATTCGGGGCCTTGGTCCTGACCAATAGTCTGTCCCCAAACTCCACATTGAGTCCATATTATCAATATGAAAACTATAACTGAACGCATTGTATATTTTTTAATTCGAATTCAAAATTAGATTTAATCCCAAACAAAATTTTAGATTTGATCAAGAATCATCTTAAAAATGGCTAAACCACTTTCACCAGAAGGACAACGCTTGAAAGACCTTATTGATTTTGACAAGCGCATCTATTTTTTAGCTTTAGTCTTACTGCTTTTTTTGATTAGGTACCTTACTAACACATTTATACTCGAAGCAATTCCCAACCATGAAGAATTAGAAGCAAAAGGAGATTTTATGTTTTTCCATCTATTTTCTTTTGCCAATTACCTTTGGACGCCATTTAGCTTACTTTGGAAATTCACCCTGATCGCATTTTTATTCTGGTGGGGAGGTTTTATGCTCGGTTTCAAAGTTTCTTTCAAGGAACTATGGCAATTTGCCTTGGTGGCAGAAATAATATTTGTATTCCCCGAACTCATCCGTTTACTGGTTTTTATTAACCCGGATTCTGGAGCCAGCTATTTGGACATCCAGGAGTACAGGCCCCTTTCCCTATTGCAACTTTTAGGCCCGGAAACGATTGAACGACAATACCGGTATGCATTAGCCAGTATTAATGTCTTCGAGCTTATTTACGGGATCGCATGGGTTTACGGATTTCATATGATAAGCAGACGCTCCCTTGGGGAGTCGGCCATGGTTACCTTAATCAGCTATTATTTGCCAATGGCAGTCTGGCTCACTTGGTATGTGACCGTGTATCGGGGTTGAGCTAGCTGGATTTATTCATGTTACTGCATTTCTTTGAGCAGTATTTTACATTTTCCCAGTTCTTCTCCCATTTTTTTCTCCAGGTAAAAGGGCGTTGGCAAACCGGACAGGTTTTGACAGGAAGATTCTCTTTTTTTACATTTTTCATGCCCAACGTTTTGAGGTGGTATGTTTTGCCAGGATTCGCTTGGCCTCTAGTTTGACTTCAGGATCATTTTGGGCTGCCCAAATATTTTTCCTCGCTCTTGCTCCTTCCTTTTCCACCTCGATGATCGGCAGTGGATAATCCCTTCCGATTTGGATCCCAAGCAGTTCCTGTTCCATGGTTGTAAGTTTCCATGGTTCATGAATTAAATTTCCTGGAATGTTTTTCAACTCAGGAATCCATTTTTTGATGAATGAGCCTTCCGGGTCATGATCCCGGCTTTGTTTGATTGGATTATAGATTCTGACCGTATTGATGCCCGTGACCCCAGCCTGCATCTGTAGCTGCGGATAATGAATACCAGGCTCAAAATCCAAAAACATTCGTGCAAGGTGTTGACTCCCTTTCTGCCAATCCTGTCCCAAATGATGGGTTAAAAAAGAAACTAACATGGCTCGCATTCTGAAATTCAGATAGCCGGTCTCTTTCAGGCATCGCATGCAAGCATCGACAAGAGGTAAGCCAGTCTGTCCCTGCTCCCAAGCGGCTAAGTGAGAAGTATTCGGTCCGCTTTGGAATTTCTTAAACCCCCGATTAATTGATTCAAATTCCATGCGGCTTTCCATTTCAAACTTCTGGATAAAATGACAATGCCATTGCAGGCGGGACTGGAAGTTTGAAATGGCTGGAAGGTTCTTTCCTTTCAACCGCTCCGATTCTGCTCTTTGATATACTTCACGCAAGGAAAAACAGCCCCATGCCAGATATGGGGATAATCTGCTGCAACTTATACGAGCAAGCTCAGGCTTGCTAATATGTCTGCTGTAATTTTTGACCCGCTCAGAAAAAAAACTCTCCAGATAGTACCTGCCTGCGGTGGCTCCACCAGGCTGCATTTTTGAGTTAGATGGTTTTAGGTTTTGGAGAAATTCACTCGCACTAAATTTCGAAAACAAGGTAGAATTCAATTCTAAGAAATTCGTAGAAGAAAAATCAGGGTTTTGGACTTTTCCTTCTACATAATTAATCCAGTATTTCTTCCAGCCCTTTCTATCCTTTCTTCCCCGCTGTACTCCCTGTTGGTTAAACTCCAACCATGGAATTTTTTTTGATTTCAAATAATCAGAAACTTGAAGATCCCTGTCAAAGGTGATTTTAATACCTGTTTCCTGATGAGAATATACAGTCTGAATCTCATGAAAGTCACTAATTTCTCTTAGAATGTCCACAACCTCGCCTTTCAAAATAGTTACTTTACCGCCAATTAGTAAAAGCGCACGATTCATATCCTGAAGACTCTGCCAGACAAAACGCCAATGGCGAAGATCACTCTGAGGCGCCTGAATGAGTGAAGGTTCAAAGATATAGATGATAAGAACCGGGAATCCAGCTGAGATCGCTTCACTTAACGGCGCGTGATCTGTGATTCTAAGGTCTCTTTTTAACCAAACAACAGAGATTTTATTCACTCATGATAAACTTTTCCCCAAGCCCAAAGTTTTGAATGCATGCAAAAATTTAAATCACTTTCGCCGGAGGAAAAAGACCGTATTGTGGAAATGGCCTGGGAGGACCGGACTCCATTTGAAGCCATTGAATCACAATTTGACATGAATGAGAGCGAAGTGATTCAACTGATGCGCCGAACTATGAAGCGAAGTTCATTTAAAATGTGGCGAGCAAGAGTACAAGGGCGAAAAACCAAGCATCAGCAAAAGCGTCCGGAAGAAATGGATACTTTCAAATCCAGAATGCAAAGGACAATCTCCCTGAATAAAATCTCCAAAAGATAATGTTGAAATTCCTAAAAGATTACTAAAATCTTATAATCAAACATTTACGCCTGTCCCCTTCAATTTAAGATAGAGTAATCGAAGCAATAAAATCCAGGGAAATCCGTGCAGAATAAAATCTCCCCAATCTACCAGACTCATTCCCTTTGCACCTCCCATAATCCACCTGAGCTTGCCCCAAATATGTGGCTCTGGGAAAAAAGGTGCCAGACCAAGCCATACACAAAGAATCAGGACGATGATCCAGTTATTTAAGGGGTTTTTGCTTAAACCGACTTCCTTTTTCTCCATGGATGGGTGATTTGAGACCAAAATGTGCGAGGAAATTCTTCCATCTTATCAAAGCCTAATGGCTCATTTTTACCATTATTGGGAATGTACGCCGTCCCAAATAAATAATCCCAGACACTCAAAGTGATACCATAGTTGACACCATAACTACCCTTGGGCAATGCTTTGGCATGATGCCAGGTATGCATTACTGGATTATTGAGAATATATCTGAAAGGCCCATAAGTAAGATTCAGGTTAGCATGATTCAGGTGACCTATTGCAATCGTGAATATGTGCAAGATGAAAAAATCCGCCAGGCCAAAACCCAACATCGCCAGCGGAATATACTGTATAGTTTTATAAACTATGGTCTCCATCCAGTGATATCGTAGATGTGCAGCGAATCCCATTTCCTCAACCGAATGATGGACTTTATGAAACTCCCAAAGCCAGGGGCTTCGGTGCAGTAGTCGGTGGACATTCCACTGGATGAAATCAGCTACGATGAACATTAACAGAAATTGAGCCCAGATAGGCCAGCTGTTCACTTCAATTGCAACCACGTTTTCTATTCCAAATAAGCCCAGAAAGTCATTAAATAGTGCTACAAAAACATTTGAAAGGGAATTGTAAATAATAAGTGAAAACAAGAAGAAATTGAAAAACATGTAAAATGCATCCAACCAAAAATCCTTTCGAAAAGCTGTTTTCCGCTCTCTCCAAGGAAAAACCAGTTCCAGAATCCAAATCAGCAATGAGAGTCCTATCAACCACCAAAAATAGTTGTGCCAACTTGGATGAAATATTTCAGACTTCAGATAATCCCAGTAACCGATATACCCATCTAATGCTATTTGAAGATATTTTTTCAAAATCAAGCAGGTTTAAATTGCGAGTAACTCCTTGGTAATAATGTAAATCCCCATCAAAAGGACAAACCATCCAAATCCCTTTCTCAGCGAGTTTTCGACAATTCGTTTTGAAAGAGAACTTCCAATAAAAATCCCCACAACAGAAAGCGCTGTAAAGATCAATAGTGTCTGCCAATCAATGGTCTGCGTACTTACATCGCCCAAAAAACCAATCAAAGATTTGGCCGAAATAATAAGTAAAGAAGTCCCGACAGCCATTTTCATAGGAAGTTTAGCAAATAAGACCAAAGCAGGAATGATCAAAAACCCTCCCCCTGCGCCAACTATTCCTGTGATCACTCCCACTAAGGTTCCTTCCAGAGCAATCAATGGAATATTAAACTTGACCTTCGATTCAGGTTCTTCTTCCTTTTTGATTTTTCCTGAAATCATGGAATAGGAAGAAACCAACATGATCAATGCAAAGAATATCATGATTCCGATATTCTTCGAAATAACCCAATTACCTATTTCAAAAAGGGGATCAGGTAAAGCAGGAACCAAATACTTTCGCGTCAGAAATACAGCGATAAAAGAAGGAATTGCAAACACTACAGCCGTTTTGTAATTGACCAGGTTTTTTTTCATATAGGTAAATGACCCGACCAAGGAAGTACTCCCGACTACAAATAGGGAATATGCAGTAGCCAAAACAGGTTCAATCCCCAAAATATAAACCAGCACAGGGACCGTGAGAATGGAACCTCCCCCGCCAATCAGGCCCAGGCTAATGCCGATCATTACTGCTAAAGCAAAACCTATTAAAATGATACTATCCATCTCCTATTTTTCATGCGATATAGCGCAAAAGTAGAATGCCAAGAGCGGCAAAGTGGTGACAAATGTTACACATACCTAATCCAAACCGCATCGACCAATTTAGTGCATTGAATTAGAGTGGATTAAAATAAGTGGTAAAATTAAATTAAATCCTTACTGACTTTTATCATTTTAATTCATTGGCAGATGATGTACATTAATGGCAATCAATCTAAACAACTATGAAAATTTTGATTCCAATCGATTTTTCAGATGATTCTGTCAAAGCATTAGAATTTGTACTGGGTCTTAGAATGGGCAAAAAAACAGATTTTGTCCTAGTTCATATTATTGAGGTGGTTTATGATTTTGCTTCACAAGGGGCTATAGGATTGGAAACTATACACCATGATGCCGTAGCGATGATGAATGAGTTAGTCAAAAAATATGCAAATCAGCATTTCAAGTTTGAGAAAATCATCAAGGAGGGAACTGCCTCTATTACGATCGCGCGATTGGCAGATGAAGAAAATGCAGATCTCATCGTCATGGGTACCACCGGGGCAAGCGGAGTCAAAAAGATTTTAATAGGAACTACTACTGTTAATATTGTCAAAGAATCGAATATACCGGTATTGGTCATACCGAAACAAGCCAACCTCGCGATGATAAAAAATCTAACCTTGGGGTTGGAGTTTTCGGAGCACGAAAAACCTTTGATTCTAAAAGCCTATTCCATCGGCAAGGAGTTAGGATTAGAGTTGGAATTTCTCCACGTCCAAAATACCACAAGCTTTAAAGACGAACTTGCTGTACTGGGACTTCAAGCATACATTCAACAAACCTTGGAGGTACAGAATCCTAAAATCCATTCTGTAAAAGCAGAAAATCCAATAGTTGGATTGGATTCCTTTTTAGGGGAAAATGGTGAAACCTTACTCGTAATGTGTCACCAACACAAAGACTTCTGGAAGCAAATCATGAAAGGCAGCAATACGATCAATATGGCATATCATATCAAAGTACCATTGCTGGTGTTGAAATGACTATTTGGAGATCAGTTCATCAAAATCATCCCTGACATAAATCACATTTCTGCCAAGTTCAATCCATTTCTTTTTTTCCATTTGCTTCAAAAGCCTGGAAATCACTTCTCTGGAAGTACCTAATTCATTGGCTATTTCCTGATGCGTCGTATGAAGTTCATTGGTTTTGAATTGTTTCATTTTTGTTAGGATATATCGCATCAACCGTTCATCCATCCGCTTAAATGCAACTGCATCCAGTGCCATTAGCATCTCTTGAAATCTTCGCTGGTAAGTATTGGACACAAAATCTTTCCACTGTTTGAATTTATTAGAAAATTCCTCCTGCACAGAAACTGGAATGGCAAGTAAAACAGTATAATCTTCCACAACTGCCTTGATTTCACTGGGTCGGGAGGCATCACAGCAACTGAGTGAAAGTGCGCAGGTCTCGCCCTGATCCAGGTAATACAAGAAAAGCTCTTTTCCTTCCTCATCGGTTCGCATGATTTTAATGGCTCCTTCCAGAACGATAGGAATCATCTTTACAAACTGACCAGGTTCAATCAATACTTTACCTGGTTCTAATTTGATCACCTGGCTTTTTTCCAATAATGCCTCAAGCAATTTAAGATCTGAAAAATTTGGCAAATAGGCTTTTAAATCTTCAAGAGTCATGGATTAAGAACTAGGTAGCAATGAATTTAATTCAAACCCTAAAGTAAGGATTAAATTAAAATTAGTCTGACCAAATCCTCATTTAGGAAAAAAGATGACGGGAAATCAATTTTTAATTCAACTGGATTTTTCAACAATAGCAACAAAAGCACTCATTTCGATAAGTTCACGTCCCATTCTTGAAAAAACCACTTATACAAATATCTTCAGTCAATTGAATTATATCTGTTTATTTTGAATTCAAATGATGCTCACCGTCCCATTATGAAAGCAACATTATTCTTTGCTGTCTGCTTGTTTTCTTTTCTTACCGGCTTTACGCAAGAGGTCACCATCCTTGAATCTGAAACAGAGTCTCCACTCGAAGGTGTTTTGATATATACCTCCGAGCCGGGAAAATTTGTCATTTCAGACCAATTTGGAAAAGCAGATCTGAGTACTCTAAATGGATCGGAAAAACTCTACTTTCAGATGGTCGGCTTTGCCAATTTGGACTTTACATTTCAGGAACTCGCTTCAAATGATTTTTTGGTGAAAATGAGTCCCAGTTTGATGGACTTAAACATAGCGGTGGTATCTGCCTCCCGGTGGAGACAAAATAGCACAGATGTACCTTCTAAGATTTCAGTATTCTCGTCCAAAAATCTGGTCATCCGAAATCCTGCAAATACAGCAGATTGGCTGGCAAACACTGGGGAAGTTTTTATTCAAAAAAGCCAGCAGGGCGGAGGGAGTCCGATGATCCGCGGTTTTTCTGCCAATCGATTGCTCTATGTAGTCGATGGCATCCGGATGAATACTGCCATTTTCCGAAGTGGTAATCTTCATAATGTTATTTCTTTGGACCCTTTTGCCATCGCAAAGACTGAAGTATTATTCGGCCCGGGATCCGTGATGTATGGGAGCGATGCGCTTGGAGGAGTGATGTCATTCGAAACACTGAATCCATCCTTTGGAAATGGTGAAAATAGTTGGAAAGGTAATTTGATCTCAAGATTTGCTACGGCAAATAATGAAGCAACAGTACATGTAGAATTGAGCTACTCCAGTAATCGCTGGGCATTCCTGTCGAGTTTTTCAAGATTTGATTATGGGAATCTTAAAATGGGAAGTTTGGGCCCTTCCGATTACCTACAGCCGTTTTATGTGATCACTGAGAATGGAATAGACCGGCAAGTGCCTAATCCTGATCCGGAGTTACAGACGCCGAGTGGCTATGAACAGTATAATCTGATGCAGAAAATCAAATTTAAAGCCAATGACAATACGGTTTTGAGTTATGGATTTCATTACAGTAGATCCAGCCAAATCCCGAGATATGATCGGTTGATTGAGCTTTCGGGATCAAAACTGAAGTTTGCTGTATGGAATTATGGTCCGCAGATCTGGATGATGAATAATTTTGGGATCAATCATCAAAGCCGTTCAAGGTTATTTAACCAACTTGATGTGAAGTTCGCTCAGCAATACTTTGAAGAAAGCCGGTTGGATCGACGTTTTGGAAATGTAAATCTGAACATCCGAACTGAAAAAGTGCATGCCTACTCTGCAGTTGCTGACTTTATCAAAAATATCAGAAGGGAAAGCTTTCTGAGCTATGGGGCAGAACTTGTTTTCAATCGGGTTAATTCATCAGGGATTACCGAAAACATCAACACAGGTACGCTTAAACCTGCTACCAGCAGATATCCAGATTCGGATTGGTATTCTGCTGCAGTCTACGCCACCTATCATGCGCATTTTTCCGATCAGGTCAGGATGCAGAGTGGACTTCGCTATAATTTCACCAGCCTGAATGCTGATTTCACAAATAACAGAAATTTCTATCCTTTACCTTTTAGCGAAAGTCAAAACAACTTCGGGGCCTTGACCGGAAGTTTCGGATTGGTGATTCAGCCTGAACCTTCATTTACGATTTCTCCAAATCTTTCCACTGGATTCAGGGCTCCAAATGTGGATGACATCGGAAAAATCTTCGATTCTCAGCCTGGAGCAGTCTTGGTACCCAACCCAGACCTACAGCCTGAATATGCCTACAATGCTGAACTCAACCTCAATAAGCATTTTAAACAATGGTTTAAATTTGATGTCAGCGGGTATTATACCCTGCTTCAAAATGCAATGGTCAGAAGACCTTATACTCTTAACGGGGAGTCATTAATCATTTATGATGGGGAACTCAGTCAGGTACTGGCCATACAAAATGCCGCTTCCGCCCGCATTTATGGGATTCAGGCGGGAATCGAACTCGCTTTATCCAAACATCTTCTGATTACATCCAGATACAATTGGCAGGAAGGTCAAGAAGAGCTTGAGGATGGCTCCGAAAGTCCTTCCAGGCATGCAGCTCCAGCTTTTGGACTCACCCGATTGAGTTATTCCAAAAAGAAACTTAAACTGGAGATAACCAGTCAATACAGCAGGGAAATTTCCTTTCAAGAAATGCCTGTCGAAGAAAAAAGCAAACCTCAACTCTATGCTAAAGATGAGAATGGAAATCCCTATTCACCGGGATGGAATGTGATCAACCTAAATGCGACCTACCAACTTTTACCCTCAATCCAATTCATGGCAGGAATAGAAAATATCAGAGACATCCGCTATCGCCCCTATAGTTCGGGGCTAACTGCTCCTGGTAGAAATTTCAGTTTTTCGCTAAAAGCTAGTTTCTGATCAAAACCGATCAAGCTGAAAAAGAGTTAAATCCAATGATGGAAAAAATAAAAAAAAGAACGCTGGCTACCCTTTTCATTTTTAGCGCCCTGGCTCTATTGCCTGTCAGTTGCGGGTTTTTATGCAATGATACCTGTGGATGTGGACCTCAATTCGAAGTAAAGGATTTCAATATTCTATCTTTTGAAACACTCACATTGACCAAAGCAGGGCAACGGGTCAATCCGAGTACGCCACTTCCCTACCAGGAAGTTTTCAAGGCATTTCGGATCTTGGAGACTCGAACGATTGCTTTTTCAGATTCCGGCTCCGGCATTCCGGGAATAGCTTATGCCTGTGATCCCCAGCCACCAAAATCGGCAGAGCAAATGAAAGGAATTCAAATTCTGAATACCAAAGAAGTAACACTTGGGGATGGGAATCAGCTAAAAGTAGGTGATGATATCACCTCTTATTTTGAAATCAATTACTTCTTCAGTGAGAGCACCGTACCAATCGACGCTTTCTTCATAGCCCCTGTTCAGGTTTACCGCGAAGATCTGTTCAAACTAGGCTTCAAGAAAAATCCAGGTAAAGAGATTGAGTTGGAATTTAGCCTACGGATATTTTTCACAGGAGGCAAAGAATTCAATCTAAACAATGAAATTTTAGCAATCCGGTGATCTTAAACATGAAAAACTCTTAGAAATCTTGTTTACAATTTCTTTAGATTCATTCCAAATAATTCTATTTTTGCATTCCCTTAACGGTTTGACCTATTTATGCCAATAACTGCAGACCAGATCTCTGTCACCCAGAAGGCAGTAATCCGAGAAATTCTAGATTCTCCCTTGAAAATCAATTTGATGGAACTGGGTTTTTTGCCGGGAAAAGAAATCACATTGAAGTTTTTGGCTCCCATGGGCGGCCCTATGGCATTCCAGCTTGATGAATCAATTTTGGCACTTCGAAAAAATGAAGCTTCACTCATTGAAGTGCAACTGCTCTGATTAATGAAAACACCCACAATGACCGCTATTACGAGGACTCCAAAGGTCGCAATCATAGGCAATCCAAATGTGGGTAAGTCTACTATTTTCAATCAACTCACCGGGCTAAGCCAGAAAATCGGTAATTACCCTGGGGTAACGGTAGACAAAAAAGTCGGGACAATGAGTTATCAGGGAAGTCAGTATGAAATAATTGACCTCCCGGGGACTTATAGTCTCTACCCCAATTCAGAAGATGAAATCATCGCACACCGTGTACTCAATCAACTGAGCGAAACAGAAAGGCCGGATCTGGTCTTGATGGTAATCGATTCAAGTCAGCTTTCTAGAGGTTTATTTTTAGCGACCCAGCTGATCGATCTGGGTTTGAATTTGGCCATTATTCTCAATATGGCCGATATTGCTACCAAGCGAAACATTACCATCAAGACATTTGAAATATTCAAAAGCTTAGGCGTCCCTATCCTCAGTACAGATGCCCGAGGGGAAAAAGGTTTGGAACAGATCCGGGAGCTTATCCATTCCAGGAATTTCAGTAAAAAGGGCAGCTTCATGTCCATCGAGGAGGTGGTACCTTCAGCATTATTGGAGGAGGTTAAGGGCAAATTTCACCTCCACAATAATTATCAGGCTTATCAGATGCTTCGATTCGGCAGAGTGGACAAAGTGATTGCCAGCCAAGATCGGGAGTGGATCAAATCAGAGCTTGAACGTCACGGATTTGATCTTGCTATAGCTCAACTTGAAGAAACAAAAATCCGATACCGTAAAATCACGGAAATTGTAGATAAAGCCGTAGTAAAAGATCTTGCTCAGAAAAAGGAAAAATCTGGACTGGACGCGATTTTCTTGCATCCTGTATTTGGCTACTTGATTTTCGGAGCTATCCTTTTGATTATTTTTCAGGCAATTTTTGCCTGGGCCTCGGTCCCGATGGATCTGATCGATGGTTTTTTTGCCAATTTATCCGGAACTGTCAGTGACTTATTGCCAGCCGGCCCTATCAGCAGTTTAATTTCTGAAGGAATTATCCCTGGTATCGGAGGCATTGTAATATTCGTCCCTCAGATTGCCCTGTTATTTGGATTTTTGGCTATTCTGGAAGATACTGGCTACATGTCAAGAGTGGTATTTTTAATGGATCGATGGATGAGGCCATTTGGACTGCATGGTAAAAGCGTGGTGCCTTTAGTATCCGGAATAGCTTGTGCAATCCCAGGAGTGATGGCCGCCCGAAATATCGGTAACTGGAAAGAAAAGATTATCACTATCATGGTGACTCCATTGATGAGTTGTTCTGCCAGACTTCCAGTATATATAATTCTTATTGGATTGGTGATTCCTGACAGAACTGTTGGATTCGTAAATCTTCAGGCTCTTACCTTACTGGGACTATACATCCTTGGAACATTAGGGGCACTAGGAACTGCTTTTCTGTTAAAAAACATATTAAAAACGACTGAAAAAAGCTTCCTGATGACAGAACTTCCCTCTTACCGAGCTCCAAGGTGGTGGGATGTAGTCCTCACGATGTACAATAAATCCAAGACATTCATCCTTGAGGCCGGAAAAGTGATTTTGGCTATATCCGTTATTCTATGGGTACTGGCTTCATACGGTCCGCCCTCCCGAATGAATGAAATCAGAGAAACTGCCGAAACCCAATTGGCACAGACAGAAGATCCAGAAAAAATCCAGGAAATCAAGACAGAAACCTCCTCACTCCTATTGGAAAATTCATTTATCGGGATCATGGGACGCGCAATTGAACCTGTAATTAGGCCTCTGGGATATGATTGGAAGATAGGCATTGCTCTGATTGCCTCCTTCGCCGCCCGGGAGGTGTTTGTTTCGACAATAGCAACCATCTACAGTATTGGCGGTGATCCGGATGATGACATGACGATCCGTCAAAAACTCAATCAGCAGACAAAAGCAAATGGAGAAAAAGTATACAACGTACCTACAGCTTTTTCATTGATGGTTTTTTATGCCTTTGCCATGCAGTGTATGAGTACACTTGCTATAGTCTATCGTGAAACTAAAGGCTGGAAATGGCCGTTGATTCAGACAGCATACATGACCACGCTGGCTTATTTGTCAGCTTTGCTGGTCTATCAAATTTTATCTTAAACAATGGTACAGGAAATAATTATTGGAATCGTAGTATTGGTATCCTTAGCTTATCTGGGCAGAAAATTCTTCTTCAAACCCAAGACAGATGCAGGATGTGATAAATGCGCAAAACCTTAATTTTCCTATTGGAAAGATTCATGTTTGATTTTTTAATACTTTTAAGCTCATGGGTCAAGTAGCCAGTCAGAGCATTCAAACCACCATTTTTTCCTACGTCGGAGTCATCATTGGTTACTTCAATGTCCTTTGGCTCTACCCATATGCCCTTGACGCTTCTGAACTTGGGACATTTCGCACGATCCAGGATTTGGGACTGCTTTTCGTTCCGTTTGCACAGCTCGGTGTAGGCCATGGAATAACCCGGTTTTTCCCAAAGCTGGAAGTAAACAAATCCGCATTTTTGAGCTATAGTATTTTGATTTCGCTCATCGGATTTGTGTTAGTAGCGACACTATTTCTGGGGCTCAGAACTCAAATCATTGCTTTATTTGCCGCCAATTCCCCAGAGGTAATTGATTTCTTGGGGGTGGTTCTTTTGATTACTCTTTTCGCACTGTTAAATAGTATTCTCGATGCTTATAGTCGATCTTATCTCAAGGTAGCTGTTCCTACTTTTTTTAGAGAGGTATTCCTGAGGTTTCTAACTGCCATCTTGGTAGGAGCTTATCTGCTCCAATGGATCAGTTTCTCCCAAGTAATGCACGGCTTGATTTTGGTATATGGATTTACATTATTGGGGATAATTCTCTATTTGATCTGGCTAAGAGTATTGACTTTTAACGTAAGCTGGAGAGGTTTTCCGAAAGGCTTTCGAAGTTCTTTCATTTCTTTTAGCCTGATTACGTTCTTGGCGACGGCAGCTTCTACATTGATTATGAAAATCGACAGCATCATGGTCACTTCCATGATAAGCTTGGAGGCAAATGCGATTTACACTATCGCATTCAGCATGGCATTAGTCATAGAACTTCCCAGACGAGCTATATCCCAAGTGGTCATGCCAGTCGTGGCAGATCATTTTGCAAAGGATAATTTATCGGAGATCAATGAGCTTTATCGCCAAGTTTCAAATCGGCAACTTTACATCTGTGTATTGCTTTTCCTTGGAATCTGGTCCAATATAGAAGCAATTTATGCCTTCATTCCCAACAAGGAAGTTTATAGCGCAGGAAAATGGGTAGTATTCTTAATTGGATTAGGAAAACTTTCTGATGTGGCCTTTTCGATCAACAGTGAGATTTTGGTTTTTTCGAAGTATTTCAAATTCAATCTGATCCTCACTATCTTCATGAGTGCCTTGATTATTTTGCTGAACTACCTCATGATCCCAATTTATGGCATTGAAGGAGCCGCTGGGGCAAGTGCTATTATTTTGTTGCTCTTCAACATCTTGAAATATGGATTTCTAAAACTCAAACTTGGGATCGACCCTTTTTCGTGGGAAACTCTAAAAATAATAGCAGTAGGATTCACGGTATTTCAGTTGGCAAAGCATGCTCAAATAGACGCCAATCCGGTAATTCAGATGATTTTCACCTCAATTGTTGTGGTGTTTAACTTTATCTTATTCTCGATTCTCTATCGGGCGGGAAGAGAAGAATGGCTGTGGATCTGGGGAAAAATAAAAAAGTCCGGGTCTTAGAGTGTTACAAACCTCCTATAAGACAAGATTTGAGCTGCCTGAGAACCGCAAACTTCCACTGTTATCCTGCTTTTTGAGCGAGGTCCTGCGCTGAAATGAATCAGAACAAGATGAGGCCTGTTTTTGGAAAGGGCTTTACTCGGTTACTTTAATAATTGTGAAGTTTGAACATGTCGACGACCCGGACAGTGCAAATATACGATTTCTTATAAATCAGGTTGGATTTTAGACGGAGGATTACGAATATGGATCAGAACTTGAAGAAAACATAGAATAAAAAAATACCGTATTTCAGAACAAAATTTTACTTTAGGAGTAAACATAAAATAAAAAATTGTTTCAGAAATATTTTAATAAGGTATTCAATATTTTATTTCTATTTTCTTCAAAAAGATTACTCGATTAAATCTTAACTTTGCATTATAAAACGCATTACAAAATATGTATTTAATTAAAAAATTGATTGTATGTCTGGATCAGACCTCTTTAGATCAGACATTAATTAAGCATGCAGCTTTCATAGCTCAAGTCAATCAATCCAAAAAAATTTATTTTGTAAATGTCATTCGGAATCTCAGTGTTCCAAAAGAAGTGTTGGAAGAATTTCCAAATCTGGTGGAAAACATGATCACCGAGCGACAGGAACAAATGGAAGCCCTGGTCAATGAGAACTTCCCGAAAATGAAGGGTATTTCTTTGAATTACATTGTCAAAGAAGGATCTCTGTCCAAGAAAATATTGAAGCTGGCTGAAGAAAAATCAGCCGATATGATACTTATAGGCCGGAAAGTGCATCTTCAAGGCACAGGAGTGGCTTCCCTCCGTTTGGCGCGGCGGGCAAGCTGTTCACTTTTGATCGTACCAGAAGGCAGTGAGCCTCAATTGAAAAAACTCCTGGTGCCAAGCGACTTCTCGGACTATTCAAAGGATGCCTTGGAAGAAGCGATTATGATTGCCGAGAAGCATGGTAATGTGGAGATCGTCTGCCAAAATGTTTTTGCAGTGCCATCAGGTTATCATTTTACCGGAAAAACCTACGAGGAATTTACGGCCATCATGCGAATGCATGCAGAGATCTCCTACAAAAAATTTATCCGGAAAATCGATACCAAAGGAATCAAGATAACACCCGTATATACCCAGGATGATGATGATGATCCCGTACAGGAGATCGTGGCCATGGCAATGGAGACCAAATCAGATGGTATCATCATCGGAGCCAAGGGCAGAACAGCAGCCACAGCACTTTTCATAGGCAGTATCGCTGAGCGATTGATTCAATTTAATGATAGCCTCCCTCTTCTGGTCACCAGACCTAAAGGTAAAAACGCTGGAATCCTGGATTATATTCTTGAAATATAATAAGCCTCAAATTCCAAGGTTTAATGAGAATCAGATTTTTTTTCCCTTAGGGTAAACCTTTGGATCATTTGCAAGTCTAATTTCAGAATGAATCCAGTCGAGGAAAAAGAACTTTTAAAGCTCATCCAAAATCCTAAAACCAGAGAAATTGGCTTCAGGCAATTGATTCACATTTATCAAAAAAGGGTCTATCAATTGATCCGAAGAATGGTTTTGATCCACGAAGATGCAGATGATCTTACCCAGAACACCTTCATCAAAGCCTATCAAAACCTGGATAGATTTCAAGGGAATTCCAGTCTCTTCACTTGGATCTACCGGATCGGAACCAACGAAGCCCTGAGTTTTCTCGACAAAAAGAAAAAGCGCTTTTTCTTCTCCTTAGAGGACCATCAGGAAAAAATGGAATCTTATCTGGATGATCCTGAAAACAGAACCGGAGATGAAATCCAACTTCTGCTTCAAAAAGCGCTTTTGACCCTACCCGAAAAACAAAGACTGGTATTTCACCTGAAATATCAAGAAGATATGACCTACGAGGAAATGTCAGAAATCACCGGAACTAGCGTAGGGGCTTTAAAAGCAAGCTATCATCATGCCGTTAAAAAAATTGAGCAATCTCTAAAAACAGAGTAAACTATCGAGTCCAAATCCAGTCTAAAAATTGTTATGGAAAAAATCCCGAGAATCAGTGAATTCAAGACTCCGCCCGGATACTTCGAGCAGCTACCAGACCAAATCATGGGTTCTATTCACACAGAGCCTAAATATCAATGGATTAAATATGCTGCCGTCTTCCTTCTTATGATAGCAGCAGGCATCTGGGTTTTCAATCCTTCGGAGCAGCCAATTCAAGAACCTAGCCTTCAACAAGAAGTGAATCTTTACATTGACAGTCAATTCTGGACAGCCGAAGATGTGCTCAGCTTAGCCGAAAATCCAAATGATATTCTGGAACAAATAATCCTGGAAGAATTCCCCAGTGAGGATCTATTTTGGGAAGAGGAACAAACCTGGTTTTAATTATGAAAAAATATATTCTCACACTGGCTATTCTACTCTTGACTTTGTCTTTAAGCTTTGGACAGCGGTCAGGTCAGCGATATGACCCTGAAAAATTACAGGCGGCCAAAATCGCCTTTATCACCACACGTTTGGACTTGACACCTAATCAGGCAGAGAAATTCTGGCCGATTTATAATAGCTATAGCGAAAATAGAAATTCTGTTTTGAAAGAGATGTCTGCCCTGAACCAAAATCGAGATGCTGAGCTATCTGAATCTGAGGCCAAAAAAAGGGTAGAACAGCGATTTGAGCTTCAAAAAAGATTAATCACAGCTGAGGAAAAATTTGTAGAAGCAATTAGCAAAGTGATCAGTTACAATCAGATTTTAAAATTAAATGGGTTAAACAGAGATTTCACCAGGCAGCTTTATCAAAGACAACGAAACGACAATTAAAAGGAAGGGCAGCCAAATAGCTGCCCTTTCTGTTTCCTATTGCTGTTTCTTTAACAAATCTCGGATTTCTTCGAGTAGAACTTCAGATTTTGGAGGTGCAGCAGGAGCCGATGGTTTTTCCACTTCTTTCTTCTTCATTTTCTTAAGGCTGTGAATAGCCAGGAAAATCACAAAAGCGATAATTGTAAAATCGACTACATTCTGGATAAAATTACCGTAATTAATTGTCACTGCTGCGATGGTTTCACCCGCTTCATTGACCTGCTCAGGCTTGAGCACATAATCCAGTTTCTTGAAATCCTGCCCTCCCAAAAGCAATCCTATCGGAGGCATGATCACATCATTGACTAAGGAGGAAACTATTTTCCCAAATGCTCCACCAATAATCACAGCAACAGCTAGATCAAGGACATTGCCTCTGACAGCAAATTCTTTGAATTCTTTTAACATTCCCATAAGATGAAATTTAAGGTTGGTGATAAGTAAATTCGTTAAATATTTTAATAATTGAGAAACAAAGCAAATTTCAAGATGCTTTTTAAAAGTTTTGTATTACAAAATTTTGCTCGCGTAATCTATTCAGTAATTATTGAAAAAAATATCCTCAAAAATTTAATCTGCCAGACAAAACTACCCCTCTCTCAGATTGTAATTACACTCGATAAATCAGAGAAATGAATCCCGCGAAATCAAAAAAATTGAAGTTCCACGATTAATTCCAAGTTCAAATTTCCGGAACTTAGCCCCCCAAAATAGATTAACATGTCCATCGACCCTAATCAAAAAATGAAACCACCTATTGCCAAGCGAATTGCAGAAAAGCTTCACATTCACAACCACGAAAGAATTGATGAATATTATTGGATGCGTGATCGGGAAAACCCCGAAGTGATCGAATATCTCAATCAGGAAAATGAATACCTGAAAGCTACGCTCCAATCCACTGAGAAGTTTCAGAAGGATCTTTTTGAAGAAATGAAAGGGCGAATCAAGGAGGATGATCAAAGTGTTCCCTATTTCAAATCCGGTTTTTATTGGTATGCCCGCTATGAGAAAGGCGGAGAATATCCAATCTTCTGCAGAAAACCGAATAATCTGGATTCAGAAGAAGAAGTCATCTTAGATGTCAACACATTAGCTCAAGGCAAATCCTATTATCAGGTCGGTGGAACAGCCACCTCGACAAATCAGAAAATTCTGGCTTTTGCAGCAGATGATGTCGGAAGAAGGATCTATACCATTTATTTTAAAAATCTGGAATCCGGTGAACTGTTAGCAGACCAAATTCCGGAAGTAACCGGGAACTTCGTTTGGGCAGCTGATCAAAAGACGATTTTCTACTCAAAGCAAGATCCTGAGACCCTCAGATCCTATCAGATTTATTCCCATGTCCTCGGTCAGGATATTTCATCGGATCGCTTGATTTTTGAGGAGAAAGACGTGGAATTCAGCTGTGTGGTACACAAAACAAAATCTGAGAAATACATTTTGATACATTCTGAAAGCACAATCTCTTCAGAAATTCAATTTCTCGACTCAAGCGAACCGGAAGGGAGTTTTCAACTGATTCAAAAGCGGATACCAAACTTGGAGTATGCAGCAGATCATTATGAGGAACACTTTTGGATCAGAACAAACCATGAGGCAAAAAATTTCAAACTGGTCAAGGCACCCATTCAAAATCCTGGATTGGATCACTGGGAAGATGTAATCCCCCATCAAGAAAGTAGCTTACTTGAGAACTTTGATATTTTCGCAGATTTTTTAGTAATCCAGGAGCGAACCAATGGCTTGACCAATATCCACATTCGCCCATGGGATGGATCAGAAAGCCATAAATTGGAATTTGACGATGAGACATATACCGCATGGATTAGCACCAATCCGGAGTTTAATACCTCTATTTTGAGATTTGGATACAACTCGATGGTGACACCGGGGAGCACATTTGACTATAATATGGTGACCCAACGAAAGACTTTGCTCAAGCAGCAAGAAATTGTAGGTGGCTATGATCCTGCTGCATATAATTCTGCAAGAATCTGGGCAAAGGCAGAGGATGGGAAAATGGTCCCAATATCATTAGTCTACAAGATCGATTTATTCAAGGCCGATGGAAGCAATCCTCTATTGCTTTATTCTTATGGATCCTATGGCTACAGCTCTGAAGCTTACTTTTCAAGCACCCGACTTAGCCTTTTGGATAGGGGGTTCGTCTTTGCTATTGCCCACATCCGAGGTGGGGAAGATCTGGGAAGGCATTGGTATGAGGATGGTAAGATGCTTCGTAAGCGCAACACCTTCACAGATTTCATCTCCTGTGCCGAGCATCTTATTTCTGAAAAATACACCTCAAAAGCGCACTTATATGGAATGGG
Source organism: uncultured Limnohabitans sp. (assembly GCA_964521585.1). Taxonomy (GTDB): domain Bacteria; phylum Bacteroidota; class Bacteroidia; order Cytophagales; family Cyclobacteriaceae; genus Algoriphagus. The sequence continues at coordinate 4,102 of CAZFSC010000017.1, read as the reverse complement.
AGGCTCCGCAGGTGGTCTTTTGATGGGGGCTGTGATGAATTTGAGACCGGATTTATTCAATGGACTAATCGCAGCAGTTCCATTTGTAGATGTAGTCACGACGATGTTGGATGAGAGTATTCCCCTAACTACCGGAGAATTTCAGGAATGGGGAAATCCCAATCAACCGGAATATTACGAATACATGCTATCCTATTCTCCTTATGACAATGTGAAACCGGTTCATTATCCGAATCTTTTGGTCACCTCAGGACTCCATGATAGCCAAGTACAATATTGGGAACCAACCAAATGGGTCGCTAAGCTACGGGCCTATAAGAAAGATCATAACCTGCTCTTACTCCACACCAATATGGATGCTGGTCACGGAGGTGCATCAGGAAGGTTCAATGCGTTGAAGGAACTTGCTCTCGAATACACTTTCCTGTTTTATCTGGAGGATATGATTTCGTAGTTCCCAAAACCCCTTTAAATAAAACTGGCTTAAATTGAAAAAAGCATTTTTTTCCTAACTTTAGGCCAACCTATTAAACACGAATAATGAAAATTGCGCTTATCGCACACGATGGCAAAAAGGCCGACATGGTCCATTTTTTAAGTGGCTTTAAAGAGAGATTACTTCAAGCCGATGTAGATCTTGTAGCTACCGGTACAACTGGAATGCACATCGAAAAAGCAGGATTTGAAGTTCAAAGACTTCTCTCCGGACCTATTGGCGGGGATGCGCAAATCGCAGCTATGGCAGCCCAAAAAGAACTGGCAATGGTGATCTTCTTCAGAGATCCACTGGATAAGCATCCTCACGAACCGGATGTACAGATGCTCATGCGCATTTGTGATGTACACAATATCCCATTGGCGACCAATCCGGCCTCGGCCAACTTGATGTTTAAAGCCCTGACTCAAACCTTATAAATGGAACCTAAAACCATAAAAAAAATCGGCGTACTCACTTCCGGCGGAGATTCGCCTGGAATGAATGCCGCCATTCGAGCCGTCGTAAGAGCCGGATTCTATTACAACTTGGAAATGTATGGAATCTATCGAGGCTACGAAGGCATGATTCAAAATGATATTAAAAAACTCGAGACCAAGCACATCACCCATGTGTTGGAGCGGGGTGGCACCTTTTTGAAATCAGCCCGAAGTGAGGAATTTCGAACTCAGGAGGGGCGCAAAAAAGCCTATGAAAATCTCCGGAGCCATGGCATCGACGCACTGGTGGTAATCGGGGGAGATGGTTCTTTGACTGGTGCCCACTTATTCTATCAGGAATTTGGCATTCCTGCCATAGGTCTTCCTGGTACGATTGACAATGACCTATCAGGCACTGATTCGACAATAGGCTTTGATACGGCTTGTAACACTGCCATTGAAGCCATTGATAAAATTCGGGACACCGCTACTTCTCACGATCGCCTTTTCTTTGTGGAAGTCATGGGCCGTGATGCCGGATTCATTGCAATCAATGCCGGCATAGGAAGTGCTGCCGCAGCAATTCTGATTCCGGAAAAGAAAATGCCAATCGAGCAACTAGTCGAAAAACTGAAGGTCCGTACTAAAGCTAAAAAATCCTCCAATATCGTAATCGTAGCTGAAGGTGGAAAAAGCGGAGGCGCAGGTGAAATTGCTTCCAAGGTGAAAAAGCTTCTCCCCTACTATGACATCAAAGTGACTATCCTAGGTCACCTTCAGCGTGGTGGAGCTCCTTCTTCATTTGACCGCTTATTGGCATCCAAATTAGGTGTATCCGCTGTGGAAGGTCTTCTAGGTGGAAAATATGATGTAATGGCTGGGCTGATCAACCATAAAGTCGTCTTCACTCCCATCAAAAAAGCAATCGTGGATGACAAAACAGTCGATGAGGACGACTTCCGAATTGCTAAAATCCTTTCTACTTAAAATCAAAATAGCACATCCTTTAAAAATTAAGAAAGGCTCAAGTCTTATTAGATTTGAGCCTTTTCTATGGTCACTGGATCGAATATGATAGCCAGAATCGGAAGATTTTACAACGAATTCAGATTTCTATTTCTCCATCACCAGACTGGAATTCTTACCTAATTTAACTTTACCTTCTGCATAGACAGCAAGTCCAAGCTGATAGATCTTTTTGGAGAATTCCTTTGGAACATCCACGGTAACTTCATTCTTGCCCAGATTATGGATCACAAACAACTCCTCGCCAACTGTCTTACGGCGGTAAGCCATGATTGTCTTCGGATACTTTAAATCAGGAATTTCCAGAGATCCAATAGCCAGCGCAGGCTGGGTATTTCTAAGAAAAATAAGCTCCTTGTAATGATTGAAATAGCTATTGGGATCCTTTTTCTGGATTGCTAATGGAGTCACTTTTTCATCGGTACTATATTCAGGCTCAATCCAAGTGGCTCGTCCTTCATCCTTTGCTTTCACATCCCAAAGAAAAGGTTCGCGGATATTTTCATCAGGTTTCAATCCCAGCATTCCGATTTCTTCTCCATAATACAAATAAGGTGCACCTGGCATAGTCAGTAGAATTGCACTGGCTTGCTTATATCTTTCCGGATCATTTCCCAGCTCGTTGAGCAATCGAGGTTGATCGTGATTTGAAGAGATCGTGGCATCAATGAAACTTGTCGTGATTCCCTGATAATAGTCGAGCGTTTCCTTTTGCTTTTTGGCGAGCAACATGCCATCCTCAGTATTCAAAGCTTCCAGAAGTGTATAATGGAAATCAAAATTGAACAAGGCCGGAAGCCCTGGTAAATAGGGGGCCACAATCTCCTTTTTATCATAAACCTCTCCTACCAAGTAGACATCCGGTTTGATTTCCTCCATTCTAGCGCGGAACTCTTTCCAAAATGCATGATTGTCCAATGGCCTGTCATCGGGAAATATATGCTTTGCAGCATCCAGGCGAAAACCATCTACGCCGACCTCTTCCAGCCAAAAACGCCCGATTTCATAAATTTCTTCACGAACCTTTGGATTATCAAAATTCAGATCAGGCATTCCCCCCCAAAAAAATCCGTAATAATAATCTTCACCCAAGCCCGGATCATGCCATTGACGAATGTTATCCGAGTCTAAAGTGATTACTTTTTTATCCAAAAAAGAAGCAATCGTATCTTTTTGAGCCCAAACATAATAGGATCTGAATTCACTGTCTCTCCCGGATTTGGCATCAAGAAACCAAGGGTGCTGATTACTGGTATGGTTGATAATTAGATCTATCACAATCTTGATATCACGCTTGTGCGCCTCTTCTAGCAGATTTTTGAAATCATCCATTGTCCCATAATCAGGGTGAATAGACTTATAGTCAGTCACATCATATTTATGGTAGGTAGGCGAAGCCATGATTGGCATAAACCAGATGGCATTGGCACCTAGCTCTTTGACGTAGTCCAGTTTTTCTGTCACCCCGTTCAGATCGCCAATTCCGTCTCCATCAGAATCGCGAAAGGATTGTACAAAAATTTCATAGGTAACACCCGCCTCCGGCCAATAATTAAGCGGTTCAGCCGTCTCTTGCGAGGCGCAGGAAGTAGAAAAGGCAAGAGCAGCCATAAGGGATAATTTGGTTTTCATCATAAGCTTTAAATAAAAAAGAAAAGCCACCTTTTGCAAAAGTGACTTTCCAAATCTAGATTGATACGATTAGTTTCTATTCACAGCATTGAGCATATCAAAGGCCATTTCTAGTCGCTTCACGAAATTCTCCTCGCCTTTGCGTAGCCAATTTCTTGGATCATAGTATTTTTTATTGGGACTATCAGGTCCTTCCGGATTACCTAATTGCGTCTGAAGGTAAGCTTGACTTTTCTGATAGTTCATTAATATTCCCTCCCAGAAAGCCCATTGCATATCTGTATCGATATTCATTTTGATGGAGCCGTAGCTATTTGCTTCCCGAATCTCTTCTACCGTTGATCCAGATCCTCCGTGAAACACAAAATTCAAAGGTTTACCGGAAGTGCCGTACTTCTCATTGATGTATTCTTGAGAATTTTTAAGAATAACTGGCTTTAAGGAAACATTTCCTGGCTTGTACACACCGTGCACATTACCGAAAGCGGCTGCAATAGTAAATAGATCGCCGATTTCTTTCAGATGCTCA
>CAZFSC010000016.1:11236-38573 GCA_964521585.1 uncultured Limnohabitans sp. | reverse complement strand
GTTCTTCCTAAATTGTCAAGTGCCATGCCAAACGGGGAATTCGTCAGATTGGCAGACCTCAAATAAATGTTTGCTAAAATCAAGCTCCGGTAAATATTTTCAGAATATCATTGCCAATTGCAAAAACCATCAAGGCAAGCAAAACCACCATACCAACTTTCTGGGCATTCTCCAAGAATTTATCAGAAGGAGCTCTACCGGAAACCATTTCATACAGTAAGAACATTACGTGTCCCCCATCCAATGCAGGGATCGGAAGCAAATTCATAAATGCCAAAATCATTGAAATCAAACCTGTGATACTCCAAAACTTAGTCCAATCCCAAGTATCACCATAGATCTTTGCCATACCGATCGGTCCCGAAACGTTCCGTGTCGATACTTCTCCGGTAAACATTTTACCCAATGCTTTCGCATTCACAATTACGACACTAAAAGCCCGCTCAGTCCCTTTTGAAAGAGCTTCTCCAAATCCATATTGCCTTCTTACAGGCTCGATCAACGGCACCACTGCAATATCGATCGTACCACGATCAGTCACGCTGACTGTTTTGGAGGTAGTGTCCCCCCCTGAAAGCAAAGTGATCTCTGCTTTTTGACCTTTTGCTTTGGCCAAGGCAGTCTGCAATTCGTCGAAGTAAGTAATCGGAGTTCCATTTACAGCCAGGATTTCATCCTCAGTGGTGATTCCGGCTTGAGCAGCTGCTCCACCTTCGTCTATGACGGAAAGCTGAAAAGGATACCGAATGCTTATAAAATTATTGAGGGCCTCTTTGCTGTCAAAAGAGTTGATAAATCCCCGGGGAATCTCAATCTGCTGTTGCTTCCCATCCCGCTCGACAGTATAAAAACCATCTTCACTCAACAAGGCTGCTCCACTGCTCAGATCATTGATAGAGACATAAGGTTCACCGCTGATATCCAAAATTTTGTCTCCAGTCTGAAGACCGATTGATTCACCGATTTCATGGGCTACAATTCCATTTTGGATGACCTGATCTCTTGAGAAATAGGTTTCACCATTGTTATAAACCAAGAAAACGAAGATGATAATACCGGTGACCACATTGACAATGATCCCTCCGAGCATCACAATGAGTCGCTGCCACGCTGGCTTGGATCTAAACTCCCAAGGCTGGGGTTCCGAGTTCATCTGCTCAGAGTCCATGGATTCATCGATCATGCCCGAGATTTTCACAAAACCTCCCAAGGGAATCGCACCGATAGAGTATTCGGTCTCTCCCCATTGGAATCCGGCAATTTTTGGAGGAAATCCAATTGAAAATTTTTCTACTCTCATGCCAAACATCTTGGCAGTAAGCAAGTGGCCCAACTCATGCAATCCTACCAGGATGGATAATCCAAGTAGTAATTGACCCACCATAATTAAAGTATCCATTACTTATTCTTATTAATTAGTTTTTGTGTTATTTCTCTTGCTCTAAGGTCTGTCGCGATGTAGTCATCGAGATTTGGATTCGCAATAAACTCAGCTTTTGCCAAAGTTTCTCCGATCAAATCAGACATTTCCAGAAATCCTACCTCATCCCTTAGAAAAGCAGCAACTGCAATTTCGTTGGAAGCGTTCAAAATGCAAGGGGAATTCCCTCCATTGGCCAAGGCGTCAAATGCCAGTTGAAGATTCTGGAAGGTCTTTTTATCCGGTTGCTCAAAAGTAAGATTAGGATAATTTAAGAAATCAAATCGTTCGAAATCACTCTTGAGGCGGTCTGGAAAACTCAGTGCAAACTGGATGGGAATACGCATATCAGGCAGGCCAAGTTGTGCTTTAAGCGATCCATCCTCAAATTGGACCAGCGAATGTACGATACTTTGTGGATGCACAATGACATCTATCTGATCTGATTTCAATCCAAAAAGCCACTTCGCTTCGATCACTTCCAGTCCCTTGTTCATCAGGGATGCGGAATCTATTGTGATTTTGGCCCCCATGTCCCAATTCGGATGCTTCAGGGCTTGAGCCTTGGTGACCGTTTTGAGAAAGTCCCGGTCTTTTCCCCGAAAAGGTCCCCCAGAGGCGGTGAGAATTATTTTCTCTATTGGATTATGAAATTCCCCAACCAAACATTGGAAAATTGCCGAATGCTCTGAATCTACGGGATAAATATTTACTCTGTTTTCCTTTGCCAAGGCAGTGATGAGTTCTCCGGCTACCACCATGGTTTCTTTATTGGCCAATGCGATTTGTTTCCCGGCTTTGATCGCATTGATCGTAGGAATCAATCCGGAATAACCCACCAAAGCAGTCAATACTAAATCGATCGTTTCCATCTCCACCACTTGAGAGATCGCTTTTTCTCCTGCAAATACTTTGATGTCCTGTGAAATCAAAACTTCCTTTACCCTGGAATAAAGTGCCTCATTACCGATCACCACTGCATTGGGACGGAATTCGAGTGCCTGCTGAATTAAAAGTTCTGCATTATTTTGGGCAGTAAGCACTTCGACCACAAAGTCTGAAGCATGCTGGCGAATCACTTCCAGGGTTTGAGTACCGATGCTTCCGGTACTTCCCAGAATGGCTACGCGCTTGGGTTCTATCATGCGATTGGATTTTTGAGAATTACAACCTTACAAAATTTCAGAAGGTTTTCTCATTAGGCTGACAAAATTACAAGATGCCAAGACTTTTTGATACACTGTCTGTTAATTTTTCCCGAATGGGCTGATTTTTGTCTTGTTTTGGAAGTAAAGCTTCTTAAAAAATGTGAATAGCCCGATTAAGAATTAAATCTTTTCGTCAAAAGAAAAAAATCAATTATGAATCAGACAGCCAAAACAGTAGGAACTTCGCTAGTTGCCGGTCTTCTTGGAGCAGCACTCTGGACTAATTTCTTTTTTAATCCCACAGCGAAGCAATTCTCAGTGCCCTTTTCAACTAACCATGAGGTGAGTTTTGCAAATCAAATGAGCACTAAAGAGACTTCCTCTCCCCGTATCAATCCTCCCAATTCGTTTGTTGAAGCCTCCGAAAAAAGCACTGAATCAGTGGTCTTCATCAAAAATTTCTCAGGCACCGATCCCAGGAGATACAGTATGTTTGACTATTTCTTTGGAAATGGCCCCTCACAGCAAGTCAGCACCGGATCCGGCGTTATCATTTCAGGTGACGGCTATATCGTCACCAATAATCATGTCATTGATCGGGCAGAAACCATAGAAGTAATTCACAAGAAGCGAACATACAAAGCACGACTGGTCGGAACTGATAAAAATACCGACATCGCAGTACTGAAAGTTGAAAGTCAAAATCTGCCGGCAATCAAAATCGGAAGTAGCCGTGATCTGAAAATAGGCGAATGGGTTCTTGCTGTCGGAAATCCATTCAATCTTACCTCCACGGTGACGGCCGGTATCGTCTCCGCAAAAGAGCGACAAATCAATATTTTAGGTGGAGATTTTCCTTTGGAAAGTTTCATCCAAACCGACGCTCCGATTAATCCAGGGAATTCCGGAGGAGCATTGGTCAACGTTAACGGAGACTTGGTGGGAATCAACACTGCCATTCTTTCCAGAACGGGCTCCTACACTGGCTATGGTTTCGCAGTCCCGGTGGATATTGCTTTGAAAGTAGCCAATGACCTGATTCAATATGGAGAAGTGCAAAAAGCAATTCCAGGAATAGAAGCAGTAGAAATAACTCCTGAACTTGCAGAGGAATTGAAGATCAGTAGCTTGGATGGAGTGATCGTCATGCACGTCTTGAAAGGTGGGGCAGCCGATCAGGCGGGAATCCGGAAAAATGATGTCATTACCCGGCTCGGAGACCAGGCCATCACCGGAATGGGAAGCTTTGAAGAGGCACTTTCTTATTATTACCCTGGACAGAAACTGCTATTGACCTACAATCGAGAAGGCAATTCTCGAAGCACCCAACTAACCTTACAAAATCTGGAGGGTGGACAAGGGGTGCTCAAACGCGAGTATTTCAGTTCAGCAATCCTGGGTGCAAGATTAGAAGCTGTCAATACCATCGAAAAAGATCGGTTGGGAATAAATCATGGCGTAAAGATCACCTCACTCTCCAGAGGGTATCTGAGGGAAATGGGGTTCAGGGATGGATTTGTGATTACTCAGATCAATCGGGAACCAGCAAAAGATCCTAAAGAGGTCGGCAAATTCCTGGAGAATTTCAGTGGTAGATTATTACTTGAAGGTGTAGGGCCCAGCGGACAGCCTTTCATGCAAAGTTATAATGTGAGATAAAGCGGCTTTTCGCTGATCTCCGTGGTTTTTTCGATAAGTTTTGTAACTTCTGAGATGTAAATAAAAAGTTGTTGTCATGAAATCGATCCCTAAATCCTGTGAAGAATGTTTCGAAGAATTCAGCGCTGCTCTGGAAGATCTGACTGTCTATCTTCAACGAAATAGGGCTGGAAAACTGAGTGAATCTCAATCCCAAGAGCTCATCACCCATTTTGAAATAACGCATGAATTAGCGCTTAAAGTCTTGGAAAAATATCTCTTGAAGCAGGGAAAAGGACCATTTTCCGGTTCCAGAGATCTGACCGTGGAAGCTTTTCACGCTGACTTGATCGATGATGGCAAAGCCTGGCTGGATATGGTCATCGATCGTATTCAATATCGTCCGATCTACGAGATCGACACCCAAGCGGAGTTTTTGGAAAATGTTCAACACAATTACATCCCGCTATTGAATCGCTTCGAAGAGCACATGGGCAATAAACTGGAGGAACAAAAAAGCTGATACTATTTAGTCAGCAAACTAATTAAAAAAAGCTGAGCACATGCTCAGCTTTGGTTTTTTTTCTGTCAATAATTAATAAGATCTCATTTTGAATTTTTTCTTCAATTCGGTGACTGAGTTTCTAAATGAAGAGTCGGTCTCCATAAAATCATTCACCGCTTGGATGGCATGAATCACAGTCGAATGATCCCTACCTCCGAAATGATATCCGATTGACTTCAGTGAATGATTGGTGAATTCCTTACAAAAGTACATAGAGACCTGACGTGCGGTCACGATTTCCTTTTTTCGTGTTTTGGCCTTCAAATCCTCGATGTCAATCCCAAAATATTCTGATACTGATTTTTGAATAAAATCTATCCCTACCTCTGTCTCAATATCCTTGATGATATTCTTCATCACTGTCTTTGCAAGTTCAAGACTAATCTCCACCCTGTTCAAAGAAGCATGTGCAATGAGTGAAATGAGAATCCCTTCTAACTCACGGACATTAGTGTCTACTGTATATGCAAGGTATTCAACCACATCATCGGGAATGATTATACCTTCTGATTGCATTTTTCTCCGAATAATCGCCACCCTGGTCTCGAAGTCTGGCATCTGAAGATCCGCAGTCAATCCCCACTTGAATCGGGACAGTAATCGCTCTTCAAGACCTTTCAGATCTCTCGGAGGACAGTCGGAGGTCATGATGATTTGTTTCTTGTTCTGATGCAGGTGGTTGAAAATATGAAAAAACATCTCCTGGGTCCGGTCTTTACCTGCCAAAAACTGGATATCATCAATTATCAACACATCTACCTGCATGTAGAAATTGGTGAAACTTTTCACGTTGCCATCTTTAATGGAGTCCATGAACTGATTCACAAATTTTTCGGAGGAAACGTAAAGGACAAATTTGTTCTCAGGACCGTTTTTGATTTCATTTCCGATTGCATGCACGAGATGTGTTTTCCCCAAACCCACTCCGCCATAGACCATCAAAGGATTGAATGAAGTGATTCCAGGCTTGGTCGCTACCGCAAAACCAGCGGACCTGGCCAATCGGTTACAATCACCTTCGATATAAGTGGTGAATGTGTAGGTTGGGTTCAGATTACTGTTGGTAAGCGCTTCAGCATTGAGGGTTTGCATCTCAAAAGGAGTCCTGCTATTCTCCTCAATTGCAACTTTTTTGGTACCTGCATTTCCCTGAGGATAAGATACCATATAGGGCTGATTGGAAGAGTTTCCTTTATCCACAACCACGGCATATTCCAATTTCCCTCCCTGACCCAGCGTGGTTCTGATGGCAAGTTTTAAAATCGCTACGTAATTATCCTCCAGCCATTCGTAAAAAAACTGACTCGGCACCTGAATGGTGAGATTAGTGCCCTCCAATTTGACTGGATTGATCGGCTTGAACCAAGTTGAAAAGCTCTGCTCATTGACGTGCTGCTCGATAACACGTAAACATTCATTCCAAACTGCGGTAGCTTCTGAACTCATTAGAGAAGATTTCTGAAAAACATTGACCCGAAGGTGGGTCCAAGGGTGTCAAATTTGAAGAAAATTAAGTTAAATAAAAAATCAAATTCGGCTTGAAAATCTCATAATTCCGTAAATCGATTAGAATACGCAAAAAAAAATTGTCGCTCGGAAAAAAACCTCTCAAGCGAAATTAATTTGGGTGATTTTACCATTCCACAATTCCTTTTAAAATCTTGAGAATTTTCCTTTGGCAAAACTTTTGGTCCGCTAAGGCAGATACCCCAACACCTGAAGCAAACCTTTTCAATAGGTTTCTTTATTTTTGGAAACAAGAGCCACAAAGTTCAAAAGCTAAACCCAATTATGATTGAAAGAGACTTTTTCCCTTTTGAAGATTCCACCTATTCTGATTGGCTAGACCAAGTCAAGCAAGATCTAAAAGGTAAGGACTTTGAAAAAACCCTCACCAGCACGGTTTGGGACCAAATAAAAATCGAACCTTTTTACTTTAAGGAAAAGGGAAAAGAAGATTCACATGCGATTTTATTTAATCAACCTTCTCCCTATCCAGGTCAAAACCCACGAATTTGGTCAAATCTTGTCTCCATTTATCCTGAAGATGAAAAAACAGCCAATCAAGAAATTCTGCATGTCCTGGAAAATGGAGCCGAAGGACTAGTCTTACATTTAACAGGAACCGAAAATTTGAATCAGATCCTGAAAGGTGTCATGACCGAATATATTCAGCTCTATTTCAATCCGATCGGGGAATTCAAAGCCTTGACTCTTCAGATTCAGAATTGGATGGAGTCACTCCACCTGCGAACTGATATGCTCCATGGAGGTATTTTTTGGTCTCCCACTTCTTCTCTGTTCATGGGAAAAGAAAGTATGAAAAACGAAATTCCGAACGCTGTATATCTGATCAATCACTTTAAAGAATTTCAAAACTTCTATCCGGTAACCATTGATTTTGCCCGCTATGCAAATGCCGGAGGCAACGGAATTCAAGAGTTGACTTATGGGCTTGGTGAGATGGTGGAGATTTTGGTTTCCCTTGTGGATCATGGGGTCTCTTTAAGTCAGGCTCTTCCCCATATGGCATTCCTGGTATCAGCCGGTGAGCAGCATTTTGCGGAGATTGCCAAATTGAAGGCATTGCGGATTCTGATTTCAGAATTGGCACTCAACCTAGGTTCTCACCTAGCCCCGGATTCATTTCATTTCATAGTATCTACCAGCCTCTGGACTAAAAGTAAAATCGATCAGAACTCTAATTTGATCCGTCAGACTTACGAAGCCATGTCAGGTATCCTGGGCGGCGCAAACGCCATCTGGGTAAGACCGGTAAATGAAGTGGCCGCAAGTGAAAGGGAAAAGCGAATTGCCCGGAATGTTTCCATCATCCTGCGAGAGGAAAGCTACCTTGATAAAATCATGGATCCGGCCACAGGCTCTTATTTTTTGGACCGATTGCAGCAGGACATTTATGAAAAAGTACTCGCAGAATTGGAAGAATTAGAAAAAGCAGGAGGCTGGGATTCAAATTTCCGATCTGGGGAGATCCATGCTCAAATCCGGTCAACACGGAATACCATCCAAAAACTAGTGCTGCAAGGCGAAAAAAATATGGTCGGAGTCAATAAATACAAACACAAAGCCGACAAAGTTGAAAGTCTGGCGCCGGAAACATTAGCTGAAAAGGACTTTGAGCTACTTCCCTCTCGGGCGAGCTATTTAGTGGAAATCCAAAACCTATCAAATTCATGAGACCAGATTTTAAAAATTGGGAAAAAGTAAAAAGATCGGCTCCTGAAATGATATCAGAGGAAAACTGGGAGACAGCTGAGCAAATCCAAGTACCACCTGTCATCGATAAAGATGTAGCAAAAAGCCTCTCACATCTCAATTTCGTAGCGGGAATCCCACCTTATCTACGAGGCCCTTATGCATCCATGTATGTCATGCGCCCATGGACCATCCGGCAATATGCTGGATTCTCCACTGCCGAGGAATCCAATGCTTTCTACCGTAAAAACCTCGCAGCTGGCCAAAAAGGACTTTCTGTAGCTTTTGATCTTGCCACTCATCGGGGCTATGATTCAGACCACCCTCGTGTAGTAGGGGATGTGGGCAAAGCCGGCGTAGCTATCGACTCAGTCGAGGACATGAAGATTCTTTTTGATCAGATTCCACTTGATGAGATGTCTGTATCGATGACGATGAATGGAGCAGTTATTCCTGTTTTGGCATTCTATATCGTAGCAGCTGAAGAGCAAGGTGTCACGCCTGAGCAGCTCAGTGGCACCATCCAAAATGATATTTTAAAGGAATTCATGGTGCGAAATACCTATATCTATCCGCCACAGCCCTCCATGAAAATCATCGCGGACATTTTTGAATTTACTGCTCAACAGATGCCTAAGTTCAATTCCATTTCCATCTCAGGCTATCACATGCAAGAAGCCGGGGCCACTGCTGATCTGGAATTGGCCTACACCTTAGCGGATGGACTGGAATATCTTAGAACCGGTACCAAAGCCGGTTTGGATATCGATGATTTTGCTCCACGGCTTTCATTTTTCTGGGCCATCGGTATGAATTACTTTATGGAAATCGCAAAAATGAGAGCCGGAAGGCTGCTCTGGGCAAAAATCGTAAAGCAGTTTAACCCAAAATCTGAAAAATCTCTGGCGCTGAGAACACACTGTCAAACCTCCGGCTGGTCACTGACTGAGCAGGATCCATTTAATAATGTGACCCGTACTGCAGTGGAGGCCCTTGGCGCGGTAATGGGCCATACCCAATCCTTGCATACTAACTCCCTGGATGAGGCCATTGCGTTGCCCACGGATTTTTCTGCCCGGATCGCAAGAAATACACAATTAATTCTTCAGGAAGAAACCGGGGTCACTTCCACCGTGGATCCTTGGGGAGGCTCACATTATGTGGAATACCTGACTGACCAACTTGTCGAACGAGCCTGGTCGCTGATCGAAGAGGTAGAAGAACTTGGTGGCATGGCCAAAGCCATAGAATCAGGTCTTCCTAAACTGCGAATCGAGGAAGCTGCTGCCAAAAAGCAAGCACGGATTGACAGTGGCAAAGATATCATTGTAGGAGTCAACAGGTATCAGGTGGACGAAAGCTCCGAAATCGAAGTCAGGGATGTGGATAATCAATCGGTCAGACAAGCTCAAATCGAAAGACTGACCAAAGTTAAAAAAGAAAGAGACCAAAAAGCGGTAGAACAATCCCTCGCTGAGCTCACAGAATGCGCCAGAACCGGAAAAGGCAATCTGTTGGCTATTGCGATCCAAGCAGCAAGAAAAAGAGCTACATTAGGTGAAATCTCAAGCGCCATGGAAAAAGCATTTGGAAGACATCAAGCCAAAACCCAATCCATCTCCGGAGTCTATGCCTCCTCCATGGAAAATCAGGATTCCTTCAAAAAAGCCACGAGCCTTTCCGACAAATTTGCCGAACTGGAAGGGAGAAGACCACGAATAATGGTGGCCAAAATGGGTCAGGACGGACATGACCGGGGTGCAAAGGTCATTGCTACGGGATTTGCAGATCTAGGCTTTGATGTGGATATCGGACCCCTCTTTCAAACTCCAGAGGAAGTAGCTACTCAGGCTATTGAAAATGATGTCCATATCGTAGGAGCTTCTTCCCTGGCTGCGGGTCATAAAACACTCATCCCCCAATTGGTAAAAGCTTTGGAAGATCTTGGAAGACCTGACATCATGGTCGTGGCAGGAGGAGTAATCCCAAGCAAAGATTATCAATTCCTCTATGAGGCTGGGGTAGCCGAGATATTCGGACCAGGCACCGTGCTCTCTGAAGCTGCCATCAAAATTCTTAATAAGCTGATCGACGAAGGATAAATTCTGGTATAGGTAGTTTATTCCTGCATCATTGTATCGGTCTAAGTGATTTAAATAGGTCACATGAAATCTCATGAAAAATTTCAGCCTGATTTACGATCCGGAAATAGAAAAAGATAAACTGGACGAAATCCTGGGGGAATTTGAATTTCCTCCTAAAGTCATCAGTTTCTCTGACCATCCGCAAAGCAAATTTCAGGCTGATGAATGGCTGATTTTTTATCTGTCAGATTTGCAATTGAAGGAATTTATAGCCCTGCATTCGGAAGAAGAGTTGCAGATAGCACTCCTTCTTCATCCCAATTTGAAGCAGGGAAAGGAAGCATTCGATATCTCAGGTAATCTACAAGATGCGATTAAGGCAATAGCAGAAGTTGAGAAAGTCCCGAGGGTTGATTTTATGGAGGTAAACGGTCAATTAATCCTCAATACATTCATTTTGGGTGAGTCTCTGAGCATATTTTACGGCGACCGGTCAGTTAGTTTTTTTACAGGGATTAAGCTCCGATTCCAAAGGTTTATCAAGCTTTTCAAGAATGTCAAGTTGGTCAAAATCACGCTGAAGATCGATGAGGAAGAGGAAACCGGCGAAAGTCTGGATACCGCCGCGCAAGGGATTTTGGCAGCGGTAAACTGTCAAAAAAACCTGATTTTTAGACGCCTGATTGAGGATACAGGGATGAATGATGGATTAATTCATACCGTTATTTTAGCACCTACCAGTTTAATTTCGCTTTTGAGATTTGGGCTACAAAATCTCTTTAGCCCATTCAGAAGTAAGTCATTCCCTCATTTTATAGGTTATATCTCTTCAAAACGGATCTCCATTTCATCTGAAAATCAAATCCCATTTGCATTTGACGACATGGAGGAGAAATCAGAGAAAATAACCCTATCAGTCAAAGAAACTCAGTTGAGAATCCTGACCGGCAAGAAACTCCGAGATAAGAAATCAGGTTCTGGGGAAATAGTCCGGAAAACCAAAGCCCTTCCCCGGGCCGATTTACGAGACGAGCTGACAAGAGGTTTTTTACCTTGGGTCCGCCATGCTACCTCTGACGAATTCAAAGATCTCTTCACATTAATCAGGCAAAATTCCCGTACTACCGGCACTTACCTGGTTCTTATGGTCCTTTCCACAGTCATTGCCACTTTTGGGATTTTCGGTGATTCTGCACCAGTGGTGATTGGAGCGATGATCCTGGCTCCTTTGATGGGTCCTACTATTTCACTGGCTATGGGAATTCTTCGGCAAGATGAAAAGCTTATCAAAAACAGTTCGATGACCATTTTCTGGGGAATAGTTTTTAGTCTGTTTTTTTCAGTGTTGATCACCTGGGTCACGCCGTTACAGGTTCTCAATGATCAGATGCTGGCTCGAATCCGGCCTAATTTATTGGATTTAGGAATAGCAGTAGCCTCTGGCATTGCGGGAGCCTATGCCTATTCCAAGGAGGAAATCGCGAAAACCCTTGCTGGCGTAGCTATTTCTGTTGCCTTAGTTCCCCCATTGGCGGTGGCAGGGATTGGTCTTGGGTGGGAGGAATGGAATGTCTTCGGTGGAGCCATTCTCTTGCTGGGCACTAACCTGGCCGGTATCGTATTGGCTGCTGCAGTTACTTTTCTCCTGTTGGGTTTTAGCCCATTCCGCATCGCCAAAAAAGGAATCGTCATCAGTTTGATAATCCTGCTTGCTATTTCTACCCCCCTAGGTCTTAGTTTCAAAAGAATGGTCAATGAAAATCGGATTATTCAAGAATTGAGTGGTGCAAAAATCGGTCACGGCCTTCTGAGAAATATCAAGGTAGTCAGCCTAAGTCCACTCCGACTCTCGGTTACGATTCTTTCTGAGGAGGAGCTAGGCAACCAGGACTTTGAGGAAATAAAAAAGGAAATCGAAGATAAAATAGGAGAAGAATCTGAACTGGAACTGACTCTTGGGATTCAGCTGGGTGAGCCAAAATCAATTATTCCTAAGAAGTAAGCCGAATTGAATTTTATCCCAGCTTGCAAAAGAAATTTTATTTGAATTTAATTTTTGGTCCTACGACTGTTTGATAAAACTTGGTTATCATCGCGAGCTTTGCTTTAAAGAATGCGATACCGAAAAGCTGATAATATGGTCACTTATGAAATTTTGATCTGCAGTTTGTTGGAACCAAGTAAGATACCCTGCCTCTAAATTTACCCTAGCTGAAACCTGATAGCTAAAACCTAAATAAGTACGATTTTGATCAAAAACATTTTGAACCAATTTTTTCCCGGCTTGTAAGAAAACCTCATCGCTAACTACCCCATGAATCGCTTTTTGGTTTTGAAGACGAACGATCGGAAAGCTAATCTGGAAACGATAGCGAAAACGGTAGGACTGGAAAACATATTTATCCAGTTCAGCAGCCACTGCATTTCTTCCCTCATTGAAGAACCGTGCCTCAGCACGGTAGCGATGATCCAGGACAAGCGATTTGAGTTTTTGCTTATAATACCCTTCGATATGGGGTCGCAATTCGGGCGTAGCAAAACCCTGATCCTCTAGTGCATTTGATGTCTTTTGTAGAAAAAAGGCAAAGCCAGAAGACAGCTCCCAACCACTATCACCCAATTTTCGGTGCAAGTGGCTTCGTGTTAAAAATTGGGCCTGAGCCAACTCAGGAGAAAAGAAAAATCGCTCTTGAAGTTCTGTCTGTACATACCAGAGGGAGTCAATCGGCACAGTAAGGGTGTAAGCAAACCAAATCAGTTTCTGATGATTGACCTGTTTTTGAGCAAATGTGACGGAAACTGGAAGAATTATGAAAAACCAGAAAAAGAAATAAGAAAGCTTAAACTTCATGCTAGGGCTAATTTGCTCAAAAAATGCGATTGTCCAGCAATTGTTTAAGATTAAAAACCAAATTCCTTCTGATTAATAAGTCAAAACAGGTTTGCTGTTTTCACAGACGACACCGGTTGGTCTGGGGGTGAGGGCGCAGTCTGATACCAAATTGTTTTGCTTGTTATATTCAGCCTGCAACTCAGTATAACTTTTAACTAATTCCAAAAACCGATCGACATCTATCTTTCTGGAATACGCAATGTAGCTGGCGGGTCCGCCGCAAGGTTTATGTCCCATGGGGGTAAAATTCCATTCTTCTGCATTGATACAATTCTGAGAACTCGCAAGGGTCAGGATTTCCTCACGCAATTGATCCAAAATAAACGGTTCTACAGCTGCATTCTGTTGGCCGGATATTTCACAGCCAGCCAAAAAGAAAATCAGGAGATAAAGATATGATTTCATCATTTTTTCTACTTTTTAACTCCAATAGAACGAAAATTGGAAGAATCAAGTTTTGATTTTCATCTCTTGGTGGAGTAAACTATTTTACCATCCACCATCGTCATTTCTACTTTGGTCTGGTGAATCTTCATCGGATCAATTTCAAAAACATTTTGTGATAAGACAATTAAATCCGCCAAGTATCCCGGCTTTATCAATCCCTTTCTGTGTTCTTCATATGAGGAAAAAGCTCCCATGTAAGTGTAGGCCTTCATCGCCTGAAATAGATTGATTTTTTCCTCCGGAATCCATCCTCCCTCCGGATAGCCACTTGGATTTCGCCGATTGACGGCTACATGAATTCCCCGGATAGGATTCAAACTGATACAGGCTGGCCAGTCACTGCTGAAAACGAGATCTGCATCAGCCTCCAAAAGTGATTTCCATGGAAAGGAATAAGGCAGTCGCTCCTCTCCTACAGCTTTTGACCATACGGTAGTTGTCCCTGGTTCGGCATGAATCGGCTGCATGCTTGGCAAAACTCCCAGTTTGGCAAATCGGGGGATATCCTCTGGATGAATGGTTTCAATGTGTTCGATCCGATGGCGTTTTCCCTTCGAATTATTTTCTGAAATAGCCAACTCATAGGCATTCAAAGTTTCCCGGACTCCACGATCTCCAATTGCATGGGTGTACAATCTAAATCCATCCCCATCCAACTTTTTGACCAATTCCTGATACCGATCCAGTGGGAAATTCAATTGTCCTAAGGCCAGTGAATGGCCTGAGGGAAGATCTGAATAGGGTTCCAGCATTGCTGCGGTGTGTCCTTCGATTACGCCATCGATCATGAATTTGATTGCATCAGCACGAAGCCAGGGATTGTCAGTTCCCACACTGTCTTTAAGGAAAACAAATCGCTCAAGCTGCTCGGCTGTAACGTCTGCTCCGATGGAAAAAGCTGCCGCATAACGCAAGGTCAATTCTCCATTTTGAAAGAGTTTTTGAAAAAGCCGAAGATCCGTTTCCGACCCACTGGCATTCTGGGCTGAGGTAATTCCCAAAGAAGCTGCATAGGCGAGACCTTTGCGCAACGCTTCCAACTGATCCTCGAAAGAAGGCTCCGGAACAAATTTCCCTACTAAATTCATTGCACTTTCTTTCAGAGCTCCGGTGGGATTTCCTTCTGTGTCCCGGACAATTTCACCAAAACCTTCAAATCTGCTGGATTTATTTAGCCCTGCGATCTCCAGTGCTTTTGGGTTGGCATAGGCGCTATGCCCGTCATATGCACGGATAAAAACAGGCTTATCGATATCCAGTGATTTCATAGTCTGATGATCAGGAAGCCCCGAATCGAAAAATGTATATTGCCATCCTCTTCCTGTAATCCATTCTTTTTCAGGATTATCTTCTATGAATCCCTGTATCGATTCCATCATCGCTTCAAAGTTTTCGGCAGAGGAAAGTTCAACTTGAGTCAAACCCATAGATCCCCCCAAGAAATGAATATGTGCATCATTAAAACCTGGTGTGACCAGTTTCCCCTTTAAATTCAGGAACTCTGTGGCTTGATCCGCCAGCGATACGATGTCTGCTGAATCACCCACTCCGATAATCAAACTATCCCGGATAGCGATTGCCGACACAAAAGATTGATCTGATTCACCGGTCCAGACCTTAGCATTGTATAGGATCAAAGTCGCCGGGGAGTCAGCTTTTTTGCATTGGAAAAAAACAAGCGCAAGGGCGAATAAGATTAGTGATTTCTTCATCTGGAGATTTGATTAAAATTTTAATTAACAATCACTCAAGACCACTCATCCGCCACTACGGAATGAGTAAATCTGGAGCTGATTTCTATTTATTTAAAAGTGTTCAGACCGGGATTTTGGAATATGACAGTTCGCATAATCGAAATGATTAATTCTCACTTGCAGGAAGCATATTCCGGATGGCAGAGATTTGCCAATTGTTCTTATTTCTGACCACTACAAAACTACTCCACATCTTTCGTTGACTTTGATCCGGATTTGAAATGATATATCTGGCATCTACCAAAGCAGCGTTATCAGATAGAAATTTGATTTTTTCAACTGTAAGTTTTCTAGATCCCGGGTTTGAGTTGGAACTCGAAAGCATCCCTTTCACAGCAGCTTCGATTCCCGACCTCCATTCTCCTGAGGAAACCAACTGATCCACATCCGAGGTCAGAATTTGTTTCAATAATACCGTATCCTGCTTTTCCCGGGCCAAAGAATATTGGTTAATAAGCTGCAAAATACCATTGGAATCCGTCTTTTGCTTATCGGATGTCTGGGCAGATACCATAGTTATTATGGTTAGCATCAGGGTCAATACTGTAGATAAAATCTTCATATCAAAGGCATTTATTCTTTCTAAAATAACAATTCCTTTGGCAGGAATAAGTCTGTTAAAAGAAATAGGCCTTAAATCATGGAATAAAAAAGGCCACCCTTTGCAGAGTGGCCTAGCTTGATCTCTTTAAAATTATACTACATCTTCACCGCGCAGCTTCACGATGGCCCCATTCAGGACATCTCCGATTCGGATCTGACAGGCCAATCTGGATGTCGAAAAGTATTCCGGCAGATTTTCCAACTGATCTAATTCCACATCAGTCGCCTGACCCAATTCTACTTTTCCCTCCAGAATCTCCACATGACAGGTTGCACAAAGAGCCATTCCACCGCAGGTGGCCAAAACAGGATATTCGTAAGCTTTGAGGATTTCCATCAAACTCAAACCCATATCTTCGGGTGCTTCATGCAATTGGCGATTGCCCTCCTGATCTTCTACTGTGAAATATATCATGCCGCGAAAATAATATTAAAATGCATTTACACCATTGACAGTGGTGTATTTGAAACTCAATTTTTGATCTGGATACACATATTTAAATGCGGAATGCATCATAATGGCTGCCTCATGAAATCCGCAGAGAATCAGCTTCAGTTTTCCTGGATAAGTATTGATATCCCCGATAGCATAGATTCGCTCCACACCTGTGGAGTAATCTCGGGTATCCACTTCGATTGCATTTTTATCTATACTGAGACCCCAATCTGCAATTGGTCCCAACTTGGGACTCAATCCGAAAAGAGGAATCAAATAGTCCGCCTCCAGCTTAATTTCTTCTTTTGATTTACCCTCCAGAATGACGGAATTCAACTTTCCGTTTCCTCCCAGATTTTTCAAATTGGCAGAAAGGATCAAATCGATTTTTCCCTGATTTGCCAGATCAAAAACTTTGGCTGCCGAATCCGGCGCACCTCTAAAAGTTTCATTTCTATGAACGAGAGTCACACGCTCAGACACTTTGGAAAGGTAAATTGCCCAATCCAGAGCCGAATCACCGCCTCCTGCGATCACTACTTTCTTATCCCTGAAAGTCTCAGGATCCTTCACCATGTAGGATACGCCCTTACCTTCAAATTTTTCCAAATTTTCTAAAACCGGCTTCCTAGGTTCGAAGCAACCTAACCCTCCAGCAATGACAATCACCTGTGCGTGGATATGAGTCTTATCACTCGTCGTGACCACAAAAGATCCGTCTTCCTGTCTGTCCAAATGATCTACCCGCTCTCCCAGTGTAAAGGTAGGTTTGAAAGGCTTGGCCTGTTCCATAAGATTGTCCACCAAATCCTGTGCTTTTACCTCAGGATATCCAGGGATATCATATATGGGCTTTTGGGGATAAATCTCAGAGAGTTGACCACCTATCTGTGGCAAAGCATCAATCAAATGACAACGCATTTTGAGCAATCCTGCTTCAAAAACCGCAAATAAGCCTACTGGACCGGCTCCGATGATACATAGATCTGTGTGAATCATGCGCTTAAATTTTTATAGAGAAACTCCTTTTAAATCAAATTGTTCGTGTAATTATATTTCGTGTACTAACATTATTCTTCCCATTCTTGACCTCCCAGATTTTGATAAATAGTATCCAAAATCCGCTTGAACTCTTGAAAATCTTGATCGGAAAGGTTCTCCCAGGCCTTTTCACGGATCTCCAGAATTTTGGGACGCAGCGAGGATACCTTTGAAAGACCCGATTCGGTCAGATGCAGCTGAAAACTCCGACGATCCATAGGATGAGGAACACGCTCCACATATCCTTTTTTGCAGAGCAAATCAAGAATTCTCGTCAATGTGGGATGATCTTTGAAAACAAGGTTTGCCAAGGCGGTCTGACTTAAATGACCATTTTCTGAAAGATTTTTCAACACCAGCCATTGATCCACGGTCACATCAAAGTCACCTGACTTAAACTGCTGCTGTGCATATTGCTTCACTTTCCGCGCAGTGCGATCAAGCAGAAAAGAATACTTGGCAAATTGCTCTTGTGTCATACCAATAATTAGTATGACAAATATATAAATAATCTTTATTCCAATGATACTACTCCATTGTTTTAGTGGGGAATAAATCGGGAAAACTGCTTTGATTTTCAGAATCTAAACTCATTTTCCGAACTAAATCGAACAAAGATAAAGTGAGCTATTTATTCTGCCTTGCCCTGAATGAACTCGATCAATTCCCAAATCCGGTGAAATTCCTGCCCTTGGAAATGGATGGTAAAATCGCCCTCCGAAATAAAAATAGGATCGTCCAAAAATTCAATCCCAGCTTTAACCAAGGCTTTTTTGACCCAAAAACCTACCTGGGATTTTCCTTCGATCTCAATCCGGGGAATGGATTTTTTCTGTTCAATCTTTCCTTTTTCAACATTGAACCGAAATTCCTTTCCGGGCAGTAAACGGTCAATCTGGCCTGTGACTACCAAATCTTCCGGTAATCCGGAAATAATAGGAATGCCAGTACCCATGAGCAACATTCGGTCTGCTGTCTCCAAGGCAATCTCCAAATCGTGGGTAACTACCAGGATGGTCTTTTTTTGCTTTTTAGCAATTTCACGAAGCAAATGCATGATTTTGTAGCGGTTGACCAAATCAAGATGCGCTGTGGGTTCATCCAAAACCATCAGATTTCCATCCTGAGCCAACGCACGGGCAATCATGGCTTTTTGCCGCTGCCCATCGCTGATTTCTGAAAGCCGCTCGTCCTTGAGATCCTCGATTTTGGTTAGATACAGTGCATTAGCGATCATATCCCTATCAAATGTCACTAAACTTCCGGTCCAGCCACTATGCGGAATTCTGCCCATGGCAACCAACTGCCCTACGGTCAAATTTGAAGATAAAATTGGCTCAGCCAGTACTACCGAAAGTTTTTTGGAAAGCTCTAAATTTGAAAAATCCCGCACGTTTTTTCCTTCAAGAATCAGCTCTCCCTCCCAGGGCTTTAACTGACCCAGGATTGCTTTGATTAGGGTGGACTTCCCCACTCCATTGGGACCGAGCAAGCAGGTTAGCTCATTTTCTAAAAGTTGAAAACCCAAATTTTCAAACACGGCTTTCTTCCCGATTCCCTTCGAATATCCCAAAGTCAGATTTCGTGCAATGAGAGTTGCTTTTTTCATGGGTTCAAAATTTGATTTTCAATAGTGACATGGAAGGTCTTAAAACTCATTATCCACATTCTTTGCAGAAATTACGCAGCTCAGGAATGACTTCATCATTTAAAATTCTTTACTGAAGTTTTTGCGCAGCACCAGTCCAATCACAATCGGCGCGCCGACCAAGGAAGTAACAGCATTGATGGGGAGGGTTTGAGCCGATCCCGGAAGCTGCCCGACTGCATCACAAAGTAGAAGCAAAGTGGCTCCAACCAAGGCTGAGGCTGGAAATAACACCCGATGGTCGGCTGTCTTCCATGTGATGCGGGCAAGGTGAGGGACTGCTATTCCGATAAATGCAATCGGCCCACAGAATGCTGTCACACTTCCTGCCAGCAAACCTGTACTTAAAATCATGATCCACCGCAGCCAGTTTGGACTTACACCCATACTTCTGGCGTACCGCTCTCCCAGAAGCATTGCATTGAAAGACTTGACAGAAATCAGAATAGGTATGATTCCCAAAACAACTACAGCTAACAGCACGAAAACCTGATTCCAGCCTAGTCCTCCCAGACTTCCCATCGACCAGATGGTAAAGAGCTTTAATGCCTCTGCCCCAGAAAAATAGGAAAGTACCGAAACGATGGCCGAAACAGCCGAACCAAACATCAATCCCACAATCAACAGGGTCATACTATCCCGAACCCGCCAGGCTACCAAGCTGATCAGAACCATCACGAGAGCTGCGCCCAAAGTACCTGCTCCGACGATTGCCCAAGCATTGATCCCTCCACTCAGGGCGGCCATACCTAATGCAGATCCGGCCAACATCAAAATCGCTACACCCAATCCGGCACCTGCACTTATTCCCAAAACAAAAGGTCCAGCAAGAGGATTTCTAAAAAAGGTCTGCATCTGAAGTCCGCTCATACTCAAGCCCAAACCTGCCGAAATAGCTACTATTGCTTTTGGCAATCGATAATTGAGAATAATTTCAGCATGGGAAGATTTGGACCAGTTGCCTGTCAGTAATCCCTGTAAAATATCATCTGGATAGATTGTGACTGAACCTAAGCTGATACTTAATAGAAAACTAAAGAGTAGCAGCAGAGAAGCTATGAAAATAAGAAAGGCGTGACGTCTATTTTTCATCGAGTTGTCTATAAAAATACAAGTCATATTCAGGGAGTAAGTCCGGATGAAGAATTTTTATCAAATCCTTGAGAATTAAATCAGGTCGCATGTAGCCCAATTCAAAATACTCCAATCCTCCCGCGGCTCCTTTCTTCTGCGTATAGGTGAATACTTTCCCTTCCTGAAATGCCTTGATAGCCTGGTACCGGGGTTCGTTTTCCCCCATTCCCTCCAAAGACGAATAATCTGCAGACCCTATCCAGTATTCCGCATTCATTGCCTCTTCTAATACAAACTCATAATTCAGTTGCAAACTTCCCACGCCTTCCTGTTCTTCAAACACGTAATCGCCACCCGCATCCGATAAAATCATGGCTCCCCAGCTATCTCTTCCCGGGGCGTACCAAATATCCTGATACATCACACCACTCAGCACGGTAGGCCTTTCTTCCTCAGGAATTTGCTCAGCCAATGCCATGGCTTCCAAATAATCCAACTCTACCTGCTTAAACACCTTGACTGCTTCTTCATATTTACCCAAAAAAAGCCCCGTGAATTTAATCCACTCCGCTCTGCCCAGAGGATGCTGCTCTACATATTCTCCATTAATAAGTGCTGGAATTCCGGCATTTTGCAATAGCTCCAAATACCTAAGATCATCTCCCAAGGTAGATATCATGATGAAATCAGGTTCCAAATCAATAATCATTTCTGGATTGGCAGAAGGACCTGATCCAAGGTCTTCAACCAAGCCCGAATCAATCCTGGCTCGGGCTTTAGGAGAAGAAATCAACTGCAGCTGAGGAAACCCGAGCAATTTATCTGTATCTCCAAGCAAGTCCAGATGAGGGATCTGAGTGGTAGAGGTAAGAATTACTTTTTCGACCGGAAGATTGATAACCGCGTCGTAATCAGACGAAGGCATTTCTTGTCCTGGCTCCAAAATCAGGTAGTGAAAAGTTCGCTCCGATCCAGTCCAAGGCTGCGTGACCAAAACCTCCCAAAATCCTTCTCCCTTTAATATTTCAAAGCCTTTTGCATAGTCAAGCTGGATTTTTTCCATAGCAGGAATGCTCGCATTGACATCGGATCCCGAATCGGATTGACAAGAGAATAGACTACACAAAACCAAAAAAAAGAAAACGGGAAAACAGCAGTTTTTCAAGTCAAAGGGCTTATTAATGAAATACAAAATACGGCTTTGAAATCCCTCTTTCCAAAAAAAGTATACAGCTGGATTTTTTTCAAGGAGACAATGCGTGTATGTTTGCACCGGAAATAGGTTCCCAATCTCACTTCAGAGCTCTTGGGATTAAAAGGGAATTCGGTAAAAAGCCGAAGCTGTCCCCGCAACTGTAAGCCCTGTGGAGCAATCCACAATCGATTTGTCTCAAATGCCATTGTTCCAAAAATCGGGATGAGAAGGCGGCAAATTAGGGTGAGCCAGGAGACCTGCCTGATTCCTTGATTCTGTGCTTTCGGAGGAAAGGCCAAGAAGATCTGCATCAACAGTCGTAGGTGACCCCGTACGGCCAAGTTTCAAGTCTTCCTATTTCTCTTCAAGCCCGAATCGAATTTAAATTTAATTCGATCAGGGATGAGTTTATTGCTTTGGATAGGTATATTTTTCGGCTTGCAGCCATCAAATCAGGACACCTTGGTCCTCGATCAGGTGGAAGTGTATGCCCCTTCCTTAAATCGATTTTCTCAAGGCCAGAAAATCCAAACCTATTCCGGACACATTCTCAAATCCTATACTGGGAGAACTCTCGGTGAATTATTACAGGAGACTTCCCCGGTTTTTGTCAGGCAATACGGAGCTGGAATGCTGGCTTCCCCATCCTTCAGAGGTACCTCGGCCGGGCATACAGCTGTTTTTTGGAATGGGATCCCAATCAACAGTCCTTCCCTGGGACAGTCGGATCTATCTATCATTCCACTTGCAGGAGTAGATGGAGTAGCTCTCCATTTTGGGAATGGCGGAGCTCTTTTTGGAAATGAGGCCATCGGCGGATCTATCCATCTAAGTTCTCAGCCCGGATTTGACAACGGATTTCAAATGTCCTTTATCCAGCAATTTGGAAGTTTTGGCTTGTTCAACAATCATCTTAAAATCGCTTTTTCAACCCCTGATTTCAGCAGTGTGACCCGATTCTATCGGGAATCTGCCAAAAATAATTTTACATTCGAAGACCTCAGTCGGGCTGGCACTCCTGAGGTAAAAGCAACCCACTCTGAGGTCTGGCAGTCAGGAATAGTCCAGGATCTGGCATGGAATACGACGAGCAATCAGCAACTCAAGGCCAGCATTTGGTACAATCAGGCGAAGCGCCAGATCCAACCCTTGATGGGCTCTTCGACTTTGGACGTTCAGGAAGATCAAAATCTCAGACTGGCAATCGATTATTTCTTCTTTAGAAAAAAATCAATTCTAAATCTAAAAACCGGGTTTGTACGGGATGAGCAGCTTTTCAATCAAATCGAAAATAATACGTCTCAATACCTTCTATCAACGGATTGGAACAGCTCATTAAGTCCAAAATTGAATCTCAATGCGGGTCTTAGATTGAACTTCATAGTGGGTGATCTGAGTACCTATCAGGCAACTGATCAGCGAATTGAAAGCTATCAATCTATCCGATATCAGCCAAACCTAAAATTGAATATCTCACTCAATCTAAGGCAACTTGCCTTTCAAGATCAGTTCGAGCCTTTCATTCCAAGTCTGGGGGCAGATTGGGATTTTTGGGAAAATTCCAACCATGCGCTTTCACTCAAGAGCTCTATTGCCAAGGGGTTCAAAGTACCTACACTGAATGATCGCTATTGGCAGCCTGGTGGGAATCCGGACCTATTGCCTGAAAAAAGTTCCAGCGGAGAACTTGGTTTGATTTGGAAGAAAAGCGGAAATCTCAATCTCCAAAACAGTCTTACTTACTATCAGATGCAGGTAGACAACTGGATCATCTGGCTTCCAAGAGGAAATGTATGGTCTCCCGAAAACATCCGTGAAGTTCAAAATCTGGGCTTTGAATATCATGGAGAAGCAAATAGATCCTGGGGATCGTGGAATCTTAAAGCCAATTGGACTTACGCTTGGTCCAGAGCAGTATCAACCAAGGGAATCGGCGCGTCAGATGCAAGTGTTGGAAAGCAACTCCCTTACACCCCGAAGCATCAGGCGAATGGAAGGATCACAGTGGAGAGAAAAGATTTCTCCGCGTTCATTGGGACTTTCTATGTAGGAGAACGGCGAATTAGCACCGACAGCCAGCGAATGGTTTCTGCTTACCAACTCTATAACCTTGGCCTGGGCTACGGAAATCTTACCTGGGGTAAGCTCAATTTTCCGATCAGGTTTCAGATCAATAATCTATTCAATAAACCTTATCAAGTATTATACCTCCGGCCGATGCCCGGTAGATCATTTCAAATCACTATTTCAATAAACTTATGAACAACCGATTAAATCAACTGATTTGGGCATTTGCCTTGATTTTTCTCTCATTCTCCTGTACAGAAAGTGATCCTGAGCGGCCCTTAGGAGAGTATGAAACCGGCATTTTAATCATGAACGAAGGAGCTTTTGGCAGTAATGACGGTGAAGTTTACCACCTGAATCCAAACACGGGTGAGCTCAAGCCCAACCTATTCGAAGCAGTAAACGACCGTCCTTTTGCTGGATTATTGGAGGACATGGTCTTGGCAAAAGATCGATTGTTCCTCGTGGCCAATACTGGTAAAGTGGAAATCGTCAATCCCGGAGATTTTAAAAGCCTTGGAGCAGTCACGGACGGACTGGATCAGCCACGATCCTTGGAAGCGGTTGGGAGCAAGCTCTTCATCAGCGATTACGGGCCTTATGATGCTGCTTACAATACTCCTGATTCATATATCGCCGTAGTAGATGGGCTAGATGGCGGAATCGTCAAATCAAAAATCCCCGTATCCGATAAGCCGGAGGATCTTTTTGCCTACGGAAAATATATCCTGGTGGCTGGTTCGGAAGAGGGAAAAGTAGAAATCATCGATGCCGAGAAGGAAACGATTTTCAAAACTTTAGAAGTTTCAGGAAGTCCTATTCAGTTTTTCGAGATGCGCGGAGATCTTTGGTTGTACTCCATTGACCAAAATGAAGTTTATTTCCAATCCTTCCACCTGAATAATTTTACCAAAAAGAATTTTCTAGCTCTTCCAATCAAAAATGCCACAGGCCGGATCGCCTTTGGAAATAATGATATGATCTATGTAAGCAGCAGTTCCGGATGGCCGGATTACAACGATGAGATCACGAAGTTTTCCATTTTCGATGCCACCATCGTGCCCAAATATATTACCGGAACGGGAATCTATGGGATGGGCTTCGACAAAAAGAACGGAGAACTTATCCTTTCCTATGCCAACGGTTTTCAGGGGAATGGCACTTTAAAGTTTTTCAAAGACTCCTCCACTGAAGTCAGAAGCCTCACTGTAGGCAGAGGACCATCAGGCTTTTTATTTATGAATTGATTTTTTAAACTTTTCCAAAAGTCCCTGTCAGATTTAGGTTTGACAGGGCTTTTTTTTCAATCTAAGTGGAATCAGCAGTGGTCAATTTAAAAGCCTACATCCTGACAATCCCTTTCACCTGATCAAGGGAAAATTCAAGCTGCGTATAACCCATCGCATAAGGTCCTATCTCATAGGGAATGTAGATCAATTGGAAATGATCTGCCCGAAATCCCATCGCAGCGGGAAGGAAGAAATCTGATTCGGAAAGAAAAAATCTTCCATCCTCCTTCAGACTCAATTCAGAATCTACCTCATGGAATTCGCGAAACGCGCCCTCGGCCGTTTCCAATAGCTTTTGTCTATCCAGAATTAATTGATCAGCAGGCAAGTACTTTCCAGATTCCCGGTCAAAGTTCATAAAATATTCACTTGAATTAGGATGTGCGCCCCCGCTATAATCATAGGTAGTGAAAAACACGGAAATCGTATTCAACGAATCAAAAGTCACTTCGGCTTTTACTTCCAATTCCCAACTTCCGGCCATTTGGGGCATCTCCTTATGGGCTTCTTCAAAGTTTGATTGATAAATCTCCCAATATTGCTCCAAATTGAATGCTTGAGAATCCCGATGAATTTCAGCATCCTGATAAAAATAAGAAATCAGGTGACCCTGAACAGCATTATTAAGCCTAGCACCCCGTTCATCAGCCACAAACTCAGGCCAGGAAAAATTCACTTTTGCACAGGATTCATCAATACAGGATTCCTTTGTAAAAGTTTTCCGGACTGGTTTCAAATCAGCAATTGAGTTCTCATTTTTTACTGTGCATGAAAAAACAAGAACTAGTAAGATCCAGGCAAATTTGTTCATAACATTTATTAATAATTGTCAGGCAAAATCGAATCGAAATTTTCCGTTTTCAATTTTTCAGAAACAAGTCCGTCAGTTTTCTCGCCAGAATCATTGGATTCATTTTCCCACTTTTGATTTGATTTGCTGACTCCTCTATCAAAGCTTTGACACCAGCATGTGCCAGGAATGCCCGTCCAAGAAAATCCTGAACGTATTCATCTAGCCAGTTGAGCCGCTGTGCTTCTCTGTTTTTTTTCCAAAAGCCATTATTCTCAGTTGTTTGCTTATACTCTAAAATGAGTTCAAGGATCTCTTCCATACCCTTACCATAAAGGGCAGAACCGATTAGAACTTTGGGAGACCAGTTATTATCTCCCAATGGAAAAAGGTGTAATGCATTCAGGTAATTGGCTTTTGCTTTCTTTGCCTCAGCCAGATTTTCACCATCTGCTTTATTGATAAAAAGTCCATCAGCCATCTCCATAATGCCTTTTTTGATTCCCTGCAATTCATCCCCGGCACCGGCAAGCATCAGCAGGAGAAAGAAATCCACCATTCCACGCACCGCAGTTTCTGACTGCCCCACTCCCACCGTCTCGATCAGGATAAAATCAAATCCGGCCGCTTCGCAGAGCAACATTGCCTCGCGGGTTTTGGCAGTCACGCCTCCGAGTGTGGACCCTGTAGGGCTTGGTCGGATAAAGGCACGTTTGTCCCCGGCCAATTTTTCCATTCGGGTTTTATCCCCCAGAATACTTCCTTTGGTCTTTTGACTGGAAGGATCCACTGCAAGCACAGCCACTTGATGGCCTCGGTCAAGAAGCAATCTGCCAAAGGCTTCGATAAAAGTACTCTTCCCCACGCCGGGAACTCCCGTTATACCAATTCGGATAGATTTTCCGGTTTGTGGTAAGATTTCCTGTACCAGTTGGGAAGCAAGAATAGAATCTGATTCCAGGGAGCTTTCCACCAAAGTGATGGCCCGGCTGAGAATCATCCGATTGCCTTCTAAAATGCCTTGTCGATATTGCTCCAGCGAAAGTCGTTTATTCTTCATTTTTTCTTAAATCTTACTTCCCCCATTGGAGTCTTTTCATAACTCGCCACTAAGTACCGATTTAATCCACTATCAAAATAAGGCTCTTTTGGAGAAAGCTCAATGGGTTGATTCATTTCATCATTGAAGAAAAAAACCAGAGTCCGACCATACTTGTTGTGCGGGAGGGAATTACCATAATCTTCCATCCAGCCACTATCACTGTCCAGGGTTTTAACTGCATAGATCCGGAGAATAGGACCGGTATTATTTTCATTGCGGTAAGTGCTCAGCTCTATGTACTTCCCTGCGAATCGCTGCATACCGGGTTGAAAAAATGAGGCTTTGATGATATAAATGACCAAAACAAGCACTAGTCCGGCAAGAATGTAAGAAATGAATTTGGAGCTTTTCAAAATTTAAGTGAGGTTGTAAAGTTTAGGCCTTAATTTAGCCGAAAATTCTGATAATGGGTTTCGAGTACATCAAAGCACTTCATATCATTTTTGTAGTCACTTGGTTTGCAGGGCTATTTTACATCGTCCGGTTGTTTATCTACCAGACCGAAGCCATGGAACGACCGGCACAGGAACGTGACATTCTCAAACCACAATTAGATCTCATGGCAAGCCGGCTTTGGTACATCATCACCTGGCCATCAGCCATCCTCACGCTTATTTTCGGTACGTTGGTTTTGAGCTACCGTTGGGGATATCTGGAAATGGGATTCATGCAGGCCAAACTCGGATTTGTCTTTTTACTTTATATCTATCACTTTATTTGCCATAAACTTTACAAAGAATTACAGACCGGAAAAACCCGATGGACCTCCACACAGTTGAGAATATGGAATGAAGCATCAACTTTGTTGCTATTCGCCATCGTCTTTCTCATCGTATTGAAAAATACCATGAGTATGGTTTGGGGAATTTTGGGATTGATAGGCCTAGGAATCACTTTAATGGTCGCTATCCGACTTTATAAGAAATA
>CAZFSC010000016.1:0-11136 GCA_964521585.1 uncultured Limnohabitans sp. | reverse complement strand
TACTATTTGCCTTGAGTTTTTGGCAGTGTAATCCGGCCGAAACCTCTGAGTCAGATCAGCCTCTTCCAAAGCTGGGAAATTGGTATCTGGAAGGTCAGGACACCGTCTATCATCAGATTGCAGATTTCGAATTTATCAACCAAATGGGTGATACTATCAACAATGAAACAACTGATGGAAAGGTATATGTGGCGGATTTTTTCTTTACAACCTGCCCCACCATCTGCCCGATCATGAAAAAGGAAATGCTTCGGGTATATGATCAATTTGCCTCAAACGCAGATTTTCTAATCTTAAGCCATTCAATCGACGCGAACTATGATACTGTAGAAGTGCTTCGCGATTATTCACAAAAACTAGGCATTGAGGATGCTAAGACGTGGCATTTTCTGACTGGTGACCAGGAAAAAATATTTGAGATTGGCCAAACCAGTTACCTGACAACGGCCATGGCTGATCAGGCTGAACCAGGGGGATTTTTGCATAGCGGTGCATTTATCTTGGTTGACCAGCAAGGACACATCCGTGGGGTATATGATGGGACCAAAAGCGATCAGGTGGATCGTCTGATGCAGGACATCCCGAAACTTCTGAACTGATGAGGAAACTTATTTTTCTCTTTCTTTTAGTAGTAGTATCCTGTGCTCCCAAGGCCAGCAATGAAGACAATACCCTGGCAGGAATCTCTGATCCAGAAGTGATGAAATATGCCGTGGAAGGGAAAAGGCTCTATGAAAACCTTTGTGCAAACTGCCATCAAAGTAATGGAGAAGGACTAGGAAGACTGATCCCCCCTCTCAAAAATGCAGACTATTTCAAGGAAAGCATTGCAAGGACGGTCTGGATCATAAAAAATGGACAGCAAGGAGAAATCTTGGTTAACGGGGAAGTCTACAACCAAGCCATGCCCGCCAATCCAACTTTAACTCCACTTGAAATCGCACAGATCACCACTTACCTTTACAACATTTGGGGAATGAACGAAGGAGTAATATTGGCTTCGGACGTGGAAAAATACCTGCGAAAGAAACCTGAAAATCTGAATTAATTTTTCAACACTGAATCTGCTTTATCCAAAGCAGTTTTGATTTCTAGGTTCACCGCAGTGATTTTATCCATTTGCTCTTCCAGATAGATTTTAAGCTCTTCCGGGGATTTTTCCTGATCATCGATGGAATATTGCCTCATCCAGACAAACATTTCTTCGTATGCCTTATTTAGATCCTTGGCTAAAAGCTCTAACGCTTCAATCTTTACCGTATCTGGATTTGCGGTCATTTCCAAAGTTTCAATTTTCGTCTGGGCTTCCTTTTCCAGATTTTTCAGTTTACCCATTTTCGGCATGACCTCATCATGAACTGCGATGATCTCAGCACGTTTTTCTTTGTTCAGATCTTCCTGACTTGGCTGGCATGCGACACTAAACAAGAGACAAAAAATTATGGGAATAAATTTAAAGTACTTCATGACTGAATATTATTTTGCCCAAATTTAATCTCTAATCTCCTGAAATTTGCCAAATGTGCTTGCAATTAATCCAATGGCAGGCCGTAATTTTAATCGATCTATCAAAATAAGTATGAAACCATTTTGCTTTGCCGATGGCAAAATCATCCCCACAGCGAGTGCCAAGATTCATCCCATGGACTTGTCCGTCATCCGGGGATATGGAATTTTTGATTTTTTCCGTACGGTCAATTACGTCCCGCTCTTCCTGGAGCAATACCTGGATCGATTCATCGCTTCTGCAGAGAAAACTTACATCCCGCTGGAATATTCGAGAGCCGAATTGCGCCAAATCATTCAGGAATTGATCGAAAAAAATGATCTGAAGGAAGGAGGGTTGCGCATGGTTTTGACAGGGGGAATCTCAGAAAACCATTTTTCCCCAGCCAAAGGAGTATTGTTCATATTTGCCGAGTCCCTGATTTTTCCCAGCAAGGAGAAATATGAAAGTGGAATTAAATTGCTTTCTCTGGAATATGTGAGGTCTATCGCTGAAATCAAAACTACCAATTATGCCTATCCGGTCTGGCACTCTGTGCAATGGAAATCTGCAGGAGCCGAAGACGTGATCTACCATCAAAAAGGAGAAATCAGCGAAAGCTCGAGGAGCAATATTTTCATTGTGAAAGATGGAATAGTCAGCACTCCGGAAAAGCACGTGCTGAAAGGTATCACCCGCAAACAAGTCATGGATCTCGTAGGGGATGTGTCTGTGAGAAGTGTAAGCTTTCAGGAATTGCTAGAAGCTGATGAAGCATTTATCACCAGTACCACCAAGGTGCTTTTGCCTGTCACCTCCATAGACAATCAGGTTATCGGTAATGGGAAACCTGGTCAAAAATCATTGGAAATCCTCGAAAAATTCAAAGCATTGGAAAAAGATCTTTGCTACTGAGCTACAGATCGATCCATAATTTTAAATAAAGAATAAGGCTGAAATATTTAATTTCAGCCTTATTCTTTTAATGGTTTTTCACTTTCTAATTAACCAAAACAGCATCCTTTAAGATATACATGAGCTTTTCGGGATCCTTGCTGTTGAGTGTCAACTTGCCTCTAACTTTCACGCGATTGGAAGTGTATTTGATGGGTTTGGCCATTTCCGCCTCCATGACCGTCTCAGGTCCACCTGATCCACAAAAGAAACATTCTGCAAGAGGCAAGCTGGATAAAATAATGTGTTCCGGTTTGAACATGCCTTCAAAAGGAATGATGTAACCATCTGCTTCGACGATTTTCCCCTCTAATTTTTTGATGTTTTCAGAGAACACAGGGACGTATAATTCCCCAAATTGATCTTCGCTGATTTTATAGGACACTTCCGAGAGACTCCTCCACACATTCTGGGATTGTGCCTGAATAGTATTTTGGCTCAAAATCATACATCCTATCGCCAAAATGGTCATTTGTAATTTTTTCATTTTCGATTTTATTTTATCCAATTCTTAAGATCTGGTCAATTGCTTCGCAATATCAGTTTGATAAGCAGCGAAAGCCGGAATCAAGGAGGCCAGCAGTCCCACGCATAACGCATAGCCGAGTAGCCAAAGTTCTTGCTTCAGAAAAATCCATGGTTCAAATGCCGCTACCACACCACTATCATTTTGACTGATAAGCACTTGCAAAAAGGTGTGGCCCAATAAAATTCCAAGCAACGCACCAATCAAAGTAAGCATTATCCCCTCCAGAAAAACCAAAAAGAGTAACTGAAGCCTGGAAGCTCCAATCGATCTGAGAATCGCAAGGTCATATTTTCGTTCTTTCAATGAGTTGTATAAGGCTATGAAAATCCCGATGCCGGATATCACCAGCAATACTACGGCCAGTCCCTGAAGCAAACTCACTCCCACACCCAGCAATTCGAAGAGCCGGGACATTTCAAAAGAAGGGGATGCAGCCTGCATACTGGTTCTGGAATTGATCATTCGGGGAAGCTGGATAGCTGCCATAGGATTTCGGTACTGAACCAAAAGGGAAGTGATTTCTCTGGGCTCCTCAGAATCAGGAAATCCAGTTTGAGCCACATGATGATGAAAGTTATTTTGATGTTCAGGGCTTGCAGCTGGCAATGAATCTGCTTGGGAATCGATTACCTGCATTTCCTCAGATTCTTCATGCGTATACCATACCGACTCGATGCTTGTCAAAATCAGCCGATCTAAAACATTGCCTTGCTGTGGCAAAAGACCGACCACAGAATAATCGTGCTGCTCGTGTTCATGACTTCCCTCGCTGATGCCATGACTTCCTGCAAACTTATCTCCTACTTTCAATCCTGTGAGTTTGGCTACCTCAGCTCCAAGTACCACCTCAAAGGGAAATTCCCAAAGCCGGCCAGATTCCGGTTCTGCCTGGTAGATTTGCAGATAATCAAAATTGGAACCAACTATCCGGAAGCCCTGGTAATTATCCCCAAGCGCAAGCGGGATAGTTTGTTTGACCAGCCGGTTGTTTGCTAGTTTTTGAGCCTCATCCATAGGGATATTTCCAGTAGGAAAATCTACATGATAGACGCTTGAAAGAATCAACTGAAGCGGACTGCCTTTGGCTCCGACCACCAGGTCAATTCCTTGGGCATCGACCGTCACTTTCTTTTCAAATTGATCTTGAATCAGAATCAAAACGCTCATTATCGCCAATCCAAGCGAAAGCAATAGGATATTCAGACCTGTGGAAAACGGCCTGAAAGTCAGATATTTCCAACTGAGTTTCACTATATTCATGCGCTTTTCACTTCAACAAAATTGGAAATATGAGACTTGACACGATGGTCATGGGTGACGATAATCAAGCCGGCACCGATTTGTTCGGATTGATTTTGCAGCAATCGGATTACTTTGGCTGCATGGACATCATCCAGGCTGGATGTAGGTTCATCTGCCAGAATAAGCTTGGGAGAGTTGACTAAGGCCCGGGCAATCGAAACCCGCTGTGCTTCACCTTCACTGAGGATATTCACTGAGCTATTGCCTTTTGATTCCATTCCCAAATCCGCCAGCAGAGAAGTTATTTCAAGACCCTTTTTTTTCGAAAACGATTTGGCTATTTGAAGATTTTCCCGGACTGATAAAGCCGAAATCAGGTGTGGCTTCTGGAAAACTATCCCAATTTCTTGCCCCCGAAACTGATCCATTTTTTGGGCAGACAGGGAGTTTACATTAATGCCATCCAAGAGAATAGTGCCACTGTCTGGCTTTAAAAGTCCTGAAATAAGATTTAAGAGAGTTGTTTTTCCACTTCCTGAATTACCTAAAACCAAAAGAGAATCCCCCTTTTTGAGTTGGATATCCGGGAAATGCAAACTTTTTTGGCCTGGATGAGAGACCTTCAAATTCTGGGTGATTAGCAGCATAGTTATTTACTGACAGGAATAGTAACCTTGAATGAAGTTCCTTTGCCCTCAGCACTTTCAAATTCGATATCGCCTTTGAGCACTTCAATACATTTTTTTACAATCGAAAGCCCCAATCCGGATCCTTCGATGATTCCCACATTCTTTGCTCTGAAAAAACGGTCAAACAACTGATCTTGTTCGCTCTTCGGAATGCCGATTCCATAATCCCGAATCGTACTGATAAGCTTATTGTCTTCAAAAGTTATTTTGAAATTAACTTCTTGCCCGTCCTTAGAATACTTTACCGCATTGGAAAGCAGATTTTCAAAGACTTGATAAAGTAATTCCTCATCTGCGGTAAGTGTTTTGGGCAAATCCACAATTTCAGTGTTGATTTTGACATCGTTTTCCATGCTTGCCTTGACGGTATCCAAGAGTTCTTTGACAAAGGCGCCCATAAACATTTTCTTTGGACGGAATTTCATCTGGTCAGCATCTGCTTTCCCAAAAAACAAGACACTCGTCAACAGATTATTGAGCGCACGGACAGAATTCTCGATTTTGCCCGCGTGCTTTGCAATTTTGGCCTTGAAGGGATGTTCTTTTTCCCCATAGATCTGAAGCAATTGTGCGGAACTGAGTATCGAGGTTAAGGGAGTTTTAAATCCATGCGACACATTGAGCACGATCCGGGATTTGAGTTCATTGATTTCACGCTCCTTTTCAAGTGCTTTGGTGAGTTCCTTGTTGGTTTCATAGAGTTCAGCCGTACGCTGTTTTACCTTTTCTTCCAGCTCATTATTGAGTTTTTGGAGCTCTTTTTCTTTCCTGTCTTTAAAAATCGCTAATTCGATCACCATATTTAGCTCTCGAATATTAAAGGGCTTGATCACATAAGCGCTTGGATTAGTGCCCACAACCTTATTCAGCGTCTCGGCATCCGAACTTGCACTTAAGTAAACGACAGGGATATCGTACTTTTCATTTATGATCTCAGTGGTGGTGATTCCGTCCAATTCCCCCGCCAGATTGATGTCCATCATCACGATATCCGCATGATTCTCAGTCAGGAGATCCAAGGCTTTTTCCCCGGAATCAGCAACTCCTAATATCTCATGATTATTCTTTTCAAGGGCTTTTTGAAGCAAAAGAGCAGATACGGCATCATCTTCGACGATGAGAATTTTGAGACTAAACATTCAATATTATTTAATTTGAACTTCAATGATGGGTTGAAAATACAAAAATTCTCATCTTAGATAGGAATTTGAATAGATACTAAAGTTCCTGAGTTCTTTAGGCTTTCTACCTGGATCTCACCTCCCAGCAAATCAATAAGATTTTTGGTGATACTAAGGCCAAGGCCTGTCCCGTCATAAAGACGATCGTTGCCGGTACTTTCCTGCTCAAAAGGCTGGAAAAGTTTCTTGAGGTATTCCTCTGACATTCCCACTCCTGTATCCTCGATTTCCAGGAAAAGATCTGTGTTTTTCTTATCCACTTGAAGTTTTATCTCTCCTTCTGCGGTGTATTTGATGGCGTTACTCAGCAGATTATTTAGAATCATCTCCAAGAATCTCTTGTCGATCCTGCCATAGATGGAGTTGCTTAAGTAAAATTCTTTAAGCACTATTCCTTTTCGCTCTGCCTGATTTTTCAAAGGCTTGACGACTAAAGCGATGAATTCATTGATCTCGATTTGCTCCAACTGAATTTCCATTTTATTCGCCTCGATTTTCGCCATATCTAAAATCGAGTTAATAGTTGACAAAAGCCGCTCCCCGCTTTGTAGGATGATATCCAACTGCGAAATCAAAACCTGATCTGCTTGGCGGATCATCATGATGTGTTCGGTGCCTCCTAAAATACCGTTGAGTGGAGTCCGGATTTCGTGGCTGATATTGGAAAGCAAACTGGTTTTGAACCGGTTCGCCTCCTCTGCTTTTTCCTTGGCCTCCCTTAACCTTTTTTTGATTGCTTTTTCGATGGAGATATCTCGGAAAATGCAAAGGATTAAATTCTGACCATTGTAATCCTTTTGAATTAGTTTGGTGAATAACTCCATTTCCAGAGGCTTACTTTTCCATGGGAAATTTGCCTCTATGGAAAATCCTTCCTCTAATTGCGGTAGACCCTTCTGTTCAAAAATTCGCATATTTTTTTCGCAAAAATCAGGTTCAGAGAATAAGTCCTTCATCGACCTTCCGGGAAAATACGACACATCCTTGCCCAATAATTCTCCAAAGGATGGATTTACAGCAACAATTTCTTTATTGTCCAAAGTCAAGGCCATGCTGTCTCTAGAATTGACCCACACATTTTCAAACTGTTGCTCAGCGGAAAACTGCTCCTTTTCTTTATTCGCAAAAGCTACTTTCAGCAAACCAACTTTTCTAAATTGGAGGAAAAGTATATTGATAAAAACACCCAAGCTAATCAATAAAGACACGGTCAAAAACATAAACCAAGTCTGAAGATAAATTGGCTTGGAAATCTTAAATGGCTTGGTGGAAACCGTATCCGAAAAGTCACTTTCCTCATAAGAAGCCTTGATCTCAAACTGATAATCTCCTGGTGGAAGATTATTGAAAAAAAGTTTTGAAGATTTTGGATCCTTGAGAATGGTCCATTCTTCATTCTCTAAACCATTTAATCGGTAGTGAATCCAAAGCTCTTTTTGCTGATTAAATCCTGAAGCTAAGAATTCAACCTCCAATGAGTTGTTCGTTGATGAAACTTCAAGCTTTTTTGAATCTTGATTGAATTTTGCTCCAACCTGATAGGAAATCAAATGAATCAAGGGCGCCCCTTTGGCTTCGAATGTTTCCTCTGGAATATAGACGGAAAAACCTTTGGTGGTACCGATCATGATTCTTCCTGTCTGCGATTCTATTAATGCTCCGCGATTGATTTCATTTCCAACCAGACCATTGGATTCATCATAATGAAAGGCTTTTTCTCCAATGAGAAAATGAACTCCTTGGTCAGTACCTATCCAGATATTCCCTTTCGAATCTTTTAGAAGGCAGTAAACAGGACTTTCCAATCGTTTGCCGTCGATTCTAAAAAAAGAAAGTACTCCGTTTTTGTAATATTCCAGTCCCTGTTCTGTGGCCAAAAGCAATCCTTCCCCGTGTTCCAAAAAATCAAATCCTTCAGCTACTACAAACCGTTCATTTTCTATTACAACTCGTTGGTTTTCAAATCTCGCTGCCCGCATCACGATAATTCTTCCATCATTCAATTTGGACGCTTTGCGCAAAAAGAAAATTGAATCTCCCAGCAGTTTTGTCAGTTCCTGATTTAGACTTTTTTGGTAGAGCTGATAGTCTGTTGCTGATTTGGAAGCAATGAAAATGGATTTTGGTCCAGCCAATAACAGGGTATCCCCTTTGATTTGAATGGAGGAAATACTATGAGATGAAGGCGGAGCGTATATGTTGATTGCTCCTGACATAGGATCATACTTGCCTACTCCTGCAAAACTTGAAG
Organism: uncultured Limnohabitans sp.; assembly: GCA_964521585.1. Classification (GTDB taxonomy): domain Bacteria; phylum Bacteroidota; class Bacteroidia; order Cytophagales; family Cyclobacteriaceae; genus Algoriphagus. Next base: position 2,804 of record CAZFSC010000016.1, on the reverse strand, counting down.
AAAACCATATCTCACCCGTATCAGGATCTTTACTGAAGTTGACAACCCGCTCTCGGGGATTTCCGATTGGATTATTATCCTGATACAAGGTGTACGTCTTCGATCCCGATAACCGTTGAATTCCATTATTAAATCCGAACAATAAATCTCCCCCCCCCAAGTCATGTATAGCGGAAATCTCTTCTGACATTAAATCAGTGTCGGTTAAGTCATAATTCTGAAACTTCAGGTTATTAACATTGACCACTCCCCGGGAGGTCACGATCCAAAGTATACCCTCCCGATCAATAAAGGCATGGTGAATGAAAAAAGAATTCAGCTGGGTATACAGGTCAAAAATCACAGGAGTTGAGTTGAATTTCGAGATTTTCCTCAGCTGGGAATTGAAGTAATAGAAGATATTTTCACCTGAAAAAAACAGTCCAAAATACTTTTCTTCCATAAAGTCGGATTGGGATATGTCAGCTTCCACGATTTCCTCAGGAGAATCGAAAGTTGGACCTTTTGCCAAATAATTCGCTCCAAGCAAAAAATACTCTTTGGTCTCCGGGGACTGCTTGACTATATAGGGTGGTGCCGGAAGCTGAATCCCTTTAAAAGATACTTCCTGAAAGATTCCATTTTGTAGTCGTACCGTTTTCTTTTGAAAGAAATAGATATTCTCTCCGTCAATTTTCGAGACCGAAGCTAAAACCCCAAGTTCTTCAAAATTCCTTTCTTTGATTACTTCAGGCTTACCTCCATCTGATTTCCAGGTGACTATTCTTTGCCGATCGTCTATGAAAAATTCCTGCTCTTTGCCTTTCCCGAAGGTAAAAATATTGGTTTCTATACTTTGAGGTTCATCAAAATTAATCCCTAGATCAACCGCTTCCCAAGTACCGTATCCGCCCTTAAGCAATTTCAGAGCTCCCTTTTTGTTATAGAGCCAAACCTCTCCGTCTCCGTCGACATGAAAATATATCCTTGAATTAAAATACTTGGAAACGGAATCCGGAATCGGATAGGTTTGAATCCCATCTGAGTAATAAATTCCTCTCGCCGTTGTAAACCAGATTCTTCCCAAAGTGTCTTGATTGACCTGATGGGTATTTTGAACGGGAAGATTGACTCCTTTCGGATTGGTATTTAATTTATAATCTTGAGAAAACCCCTCTTGCACTACAGTCCAAAAAAGGATGGTATAAAATAATGGGCACAGTTTGAAAAATCCGGAAAGTCTCATCGAGACGAAGATAAAAAAAGATTGATCATCTTAAATTCAATTGAGATAGTTAACGTTTTCTTTTGTAGCCGCGATGAATCTCCTATTTTTGTGCAAACTTTAGAAATCGCATCATGAGTGTACTAGTAAATAAAAATTCCAAGGTGATCGTACAAGGATTCACCGGATCTGAGGGCTCTTTTCACGCACAACAAATGATCGAATACGGCACCAATGTAGTTGGTGGCGTGACTCCTGGCAAAGGTGGATCGATCCATTTGGAAAAACCTGTATTCAACTCAGTTGAAGAAGCCGTCCAGAAAACTGGTGCAGATACTTCCATTATTTTCGTGCCGCCTGCCTTTGCAGCTGATGCTATCATGGAAGCTGCTGATGCAGGAATTAAAGTCATTATCGCAATCACAGAAGGTATCCCTGTGGCAGATATGATGAAAGCTAAGCCTTATATTATAGAGAGAGGCGCAACGCTGATCGGACCAAACTGTCCTGGTGTAATCACTCCAGGAGAAGCCAAAGTAGGTATCATGCCTGGCTTTGTCTTCAAATCTGGAAGAGTCGGAATCGTATCCAAATCAGGAACTTTGACTTACGAAGCTGCTGACCAAGTAGCAAAAGCTGGTCTTGGTGTATCTACTGCAATCGGTATAGGTGGAGATCCAATCATTGGAACTTCTACTAAGCAAGCTGTACAGTTGCTGATGGAAGATCCTGAGACTGACGCGATCGTAATGATCGGTGAAATCGGAGGAAACTACGAAGCTGAAGCTGCCAAATGGATCAAAGAAAACGGTAATAAGAAGCCTGTAGTAGGTTTCATCGCTGGACAGACTGCTCCTGCAGGACGTAGAATGGGTCATGCCGGCGCGATCATCGGAGGAGCTGACGATACTGCTGCTGCAAAGATGAGAATCATGAGAGAAAACGGAATTCACGTGGTAGATTCTCCTGCAGAGATCGGAGCTACGATTGCTCAGGTGTTGGGCGTAAATGCCTAAATAATATAGGATTTCAGATATAAGATGTCTGATGTGGAGACCGCTTCGATTGAGTTCGGGGCGGTTTTTTTACGTCTAAAAGAAAGGTAATACTAAGTAATTCCAGCTCATTAAAAACTCCAACCTAGACTAAGCCCAATTCCAAATGGCAGAAAATTAACTTTCTCTTCATCACCTTCAAGATTTCTGAAACGAATCCAAGGGGTATACGCTGCCCTAAAAAATAAACCACCATCAGGCTTCTGATACCGATAGCCAATCCTGGGGACAATGGTTTTACCCCAATATTGCCGTATCCTAATATTTCTAGGAAAGTTCTCATCAAAAATAAATTGTTTATCACGATAGGCTACGAAGCCAGTCCCGAATTCTAAATGGCCTTTAGACTTCCCCCAAAGCGCTGATATCTCGGTCGAGAAAGAAGGTATCCAAAAACCTGAAAATGAGCGGACAATCTCATTTTGATAGTGCATGGAAAATCCTGCACTTGCTGAATACTTAAGTTTTTGTTTTTGATGAAAAATAAAGCCATAATTGATTGAGTATCCATAAGAAGTTCCTCCCAATTCGCCATAAATGGCATG
>CAZFSC010000015.1:29203-40165 GCA_964521585.1 uncultured Limnohabitans sp. | reverse complement strand
TCAAAGCGATATTGATTTGTGTTTGAATACCGTTGAGGCTTTTCAATTGATGACAGTCCATTCATCTAACTGGTTTAAAGGTTTTTTTGAATCCGATTATAAACCTTTTAATGGATCATAATCACCAACTCTAACTTGAGCCTCAAGATAAAGCAAATCTCTAACTAGGTTTAGCTTTTTCTTTAGAACCTCTAGAATAGCTTCCATCCTCTATCTTTGCGGTATGTCTCCCGCCGAAAAACACGCCCAAATCTTCAAATCCACCGCCAAGAGGTTGGGTTTTGATTTTTGCGGGATTGCCAAAGCTGAGTTTTTGGAGGGGGAGGCACCCAGACTGGAGGAATGGCTTAATCGGAATTATCAGGGAAAGATGGGCTATCTCGCCAATCATTTTGACAAGCGACTGGATCCAACCAAACTGGTGGAAGGAGCCAAAACAGTCGTTTCGCTGATCTATAATTACTACCCCGCAGAAAAATTACCTGAAGGAGAATCTGACATCAAATTGGCCAAATATGCTTATGGAGAAGATTATCATCTGGTCATCCGTGAAAAACTTAATGAATTTTTAGAATCTCTTCGGGAAGAAATCGGAGAAATCAACGGGCGTGCCTTTGTGGACTCGGCACCCGTAATGGAGCGTCAATGGGCGCAAAGAGCAGGACTCGGCTGGACCGGAAAAAACAGTTTGCTTCTAAATCGACGGATGGGAAGTTTCTTCTTTCTCGCTGAATTAATCATCGATTTGGAAGCCGCCCCAGACAATCCGATTACCCAAGATTACTGTGGTACTTGCACGAAATGCATCGATGCCTGTCCCACGGATGCGATCGTGGAATCCGGAGTTGTAGATGCATCGAAGTGCATTTCCTATCTGACCATAGAGCTGAAAGAAAATATTCCGAGTGAATTCAAGGGCAAAATGGAAAACTGGGCATTCGGCTGTGACATCTGTCAGGATGTGTGTCCTTGGAACCGATTTTCAAAGCCACATCAGGAGCCCAGATTTGATCCACATCCCGAACTTCGGGAATTTTCCAATCAGGATTGGCTGGAAATGACTGCCGAGACTTTTGCCAAAATTTTTAAAAACTCTGCTGTCAAGCGAACAAAATACGCCGGACTGAAACGAAATCTAAGATTTATCAAGAGCGAAGAATCATCCGGATTTTGAATTTATTCAACTTGCGATTACATTGAGTAACTCCAAATTCAAGATGAAAGCCCAAACCAACAAGCCCAAGAAAAAGAAGAAGAATAAATTTAGAATCGGCCTGGCACCGGGCGCATTGGTTTTTACCGGAGATAAAAAAATCGATTCAGTAGACATTAGTATCATTTCATACGATGAAGAGGCATTCGTTGAGAAAAAAATCTCGTTGGAACAGCTTCCCGAAATCCTCAAAAACAAGAAAAAAGTACTCTGGATTGATATCGATGGGCTGCATGAGGTAGAACTTCTTGAGAAAGTCGGGGCGATGTTTGGCATTCATAAATTGACCTTAGAAGATATACTCAATGTGAACCAGCGCCCAAAAATGGAGGTATTCGATGATTACATTTTTGCGGTTTTGAAAATGATTACCTGCCCCACCCCGGAATCTGAAATCATGGATGAGCAAATCAGTTTTGTGCTCAAGGACAATATCCTGATCACCTTTCAGGAGAAAAAAGGCGATGTGTTCCAATTTGTACGGGAGCGCATCATTGAATACAAAGGGAATATCCGCAAGCGGGCGGGTGATTATTTACTCTATGCCTTGCTGGATGCGGTGATTGACAATTATTTTCTGGTACTTGAAAATGTGGGTGAGAGAATTGATGTTCTGGAAGCCAGAGCAATGAACGAGCCCGATTCTGATACGCTCAATAGTCTGTATTTGCAGCGTAGGGAAATGGCAGAATTGCGAAGAACAGTTTACCCGCTACGGGAAGTTATCGGTGGTTTTGATAAATATGCCGAGAATAAAATCAGTGCTGAGACCAAACCTTTCATGCGTGATTTATATGAAAACACGATCCAGGTGATTGAAACGCTAGAAGTCTTTCGCGATATGTCTTCCGGTGTGTTGGATCTCTACATGAACAGTCTTTCCAACAAGATGAATAATGTCATGAAAGTGCTCACCATGATCGCAACCATTTTTATTCCACTAAGTTTTGTGGCTGGGGTTTATGGGATGAATTTTGAATATATGCCAGAGTTAGAATGGCGAAATGGCTATTTCTACGTTTTGGGATTTATGGCAACAGCGGCTGTAGCCATGCTAGGTTATTTCCGTTGGAAAAAGTGGTTTTAAAAAGCTTTTAAACTGATATCCATGCTTTTTACCGAATGGGTTAAAGCTCCCATGGAAATAAAATCCACCCCACAATTGGCCACTTCTACCAAGGTATCTTCGGTAATTCCTCCACTGGCTTCAGTTGAAAATTTACCATCTATCATACTCACGGCTTTTCGCATGGTGTCATAGTCCATATTATCCAGCATAATATAGTCCACTCCTCCGACTTCCAATACTTCCCGAACTTCATCCAGATTCCGGGTTTCTATCTCGATTTTAAGATTTAGGTTGTTCTCTTCCAGATAAGCTCGTGTTCGTTCAATTGCAGAACGAATCCCTCCTGCAAAATCCACATGATTATCTTTGAGCATGATCATGTCATACAGTGCAAAGCGATGATTGACTCCTCCACCGATATGGACGGCCCACTTTTCCATCAATCTGAAATTAGGAGTGGTCTTACGCGTATCCATCAATCTGGCTTTGGTATGGATGATTTTCGAAGTCAGTCGATGAGTGAGCGTGGCGATTCCGCTCATGCGCTGCATACAGTTCAGCACCAGTCGCTCGGATGAAAGGATAGAAGCCGAAGGTCCAGAGACGATCAATCCGATATCCCCATAATTCACCGCATCTCCATCCTGCTTTAAAAGCCTGACCTGAAGGCTGGGATCAAAGGAATTGAATATCATTTTTGCCATTTCCACCCCGGCAAGGATCCCTTCATCTTTGATGATAAGCTGAGCTTGGCCCAATTTACTGGGAGGAATAGCAGCGAGCGAGGAAAAATCACCGGGACCGATGTCTTCCGCAAATGCAGATTTGATAAAGGATTGTAAAGCTTCTTGGGTCAGGTATTCTGGATGCATCCACAAAAATAAGCAAACCTCGATACTGAACTCCTCTTTAAAGGAAAATGACTAGCTTTTTACGAAATCCAGGCTGTAAATTCTTAGGTTTTCTCCTTGTTGGATTACCTTGATAAAAACCTTAAACGAGCTCTCCGTACTTTTATAGTCTCCGATGTAGGAGATAAGGCTGGGATTGGTTTCGCTCCGAAAAACCACTTTGAATCCAAGTGAGGGATTCTTTTTGAAAAAATCTTTGAGTACCATCTCTGCCTGATTTTTGGAAAACTCTCCCTGCTGGCCATTGACATTAAGTGAAATGCTCTGCTCAAAAAACTTTGCTAAATCTGAGCTGGATCCTCCTTCGATCGCTGAAATCACCGGATCAATGGAGGCCACGCCAGCATCAAACCCAAAGCTGGTCTGGCCGTAAAGAAAAACCGATAGAAAAAAACTCAAGATCAAAGTCATCGACCTATTTAGGCAAATACTAAGCCAAAAAAATGTACTTCAGATGCAGAAAGCATCCCATCAAAATTCCCAAAATACCAAGTGTATCTTAGACTTTTGCCGCGACTTTGCTTTGAAATATAATATATTTGCGATATGGATAAAAAAGTACTTTTAATGATTCTGGACGGGTGGGGTATCGCCACTAATCCGGCAGTATCAGCGATCGACAAAGCAAAAACACCATTTGTAGACAGTCTTTACCAAAACTATCCCCATTCAAAATTGGACGCTTCAGGTCTCGCCGTGGGACTTCCAGAAGGACAGATGGGTAACTCTGAAGTGGGCCATATGAATATCGGTGCAGGAAGAGTCGTATACCAAGACTTGGTAAAAGTCAACCTTGCTGTTGCCAATGGGGAATTGAACACACACCCGATTCTATCCGCAGCTTTTGAAAAGACTAAAATCGCCAAGAAAAAAGTTCACTTCATGGGCTTGCTTTCCGATGGAGGAGTCCATGCCCACATCAGTCATTTGAAAGGCCTCTGTGATGCTGCCAAAGCACAGGGTATGGCCGATGTATTTATTCACGCTTTCACTGATGGCAGGGACACAGATCCCAAAGGCGGCCTGGACTATATCAAGGACCTACAGAATTATTTGGAAGATTCCACTGGTCAAATCGCCTCTGTGATCGGCAGATATTATGCTATGGATCGAGACAATCGATGGGAGCGGGTGAAGCTCGCTTATGATGCGATGGTACATGGGCAAGGCGAACGATCCAAAGATATCTTGGCCGCAGTCAAAAAATCTTATGAAAACAATGTCACAGATGAATTTATCCGTCCTATTATTCATGTAGGCGCGAATAATCAACCTTTGGGAATAATCGAAGATGGTGACTTAGTGGTCTTCTTCAATTTCCGAACCGATCGAGGGAGAGAAATTACACAGGCTTTATCGCAGCGTGATTTTGATGATTTTAATATGAAAAAACTCAAATTGGATTTCATCACATTCACCAATTACGATAATACCTTTCAGAATGTCCAGGTGCTTTTTGAAAAAGACAACCTCAACAATACCTTAGGAGAAGTGCTTGAAAAAGCCGGAAAAACACAGATCCGAATCGCAGAAACAGAAAAATACCCCCATGTGACTTTCTTTTTCTCTGGAGGAAGGGAAACAGAATTTGAAGGCGAAAGCAGACTCCTCTGTCCCTCGCCCAAAGTGGCCACTTACGATCTCAAGCCAGAAATGAGTGCTTTTGAAATCACAGCCAAAATCAATCCTGAACTGAAGAAACAGAAAGCTGACTTTATTTGTCTCAATTTTGCAAATGCGGATATGGTCGGTCATACTGGCTCATTCGAAGCAGCAGTCAAAGCTTGCGAAGCTGTGGATAAATGTGCCGAATCTGTCATCAAAACAGCTTTGGAGAATGATTACACGATCCTCGTCATTGCCGATCATGGCAACAGCGATATGATGATCAATCAGGATGGCACTCCCAATACAGCTCACACCACTAATCTGGTGCCCTTTATCTTGGTAGATAAGACCGTGACCGGTCCTCTTAAGGATGGAAAATTGGGTGATCTGGCTCCGACTATTCTCACACTCATGGGACTGGAAATACCTTCTGATATGACTGGAGATATCCTATTGGAAAAATGAGAGACCCACTTAGACTGATTGCCCCCTTTCTTGTTTTATGCCTGTTGATGTTTGGTTCGTGTGTAGAAAAGCCAACTACTGAGCCTGAAAAACTTCCTTATTTCGATTTGAAAGGATTTGTAAAAAATGAAGTCGAAAAACTTGATTCTTCCTCCGTCACCTTAATCAGCAGGATTCAGGGAAAAGAAATCAGAAAAGTAGCTCAGCTAAATAAAGAAGAATGGCTGGAGGAATTTGATACCTTCATCCGGGCAGATATCAATCAGCCGGCCCTATATCAATCGTATGATACTCAGGTGAAATCCAATGTACTGATCCACTCCCTCTACCCAGATGCGAATGAAAAATTAAAAGAGATGAAAGTAACCTATGTGGATGATCAGGTCACCTCTATCACCCTAAAAATGTCCGAGGAAAACCTTTTTTACTCCTCAGTCACTTTTGCTAATCTCTATATGAATAATTTGACTCAAACCATCGATCATTACTCCATAGAGACCACGCAAAAGATCTGGTTTCTTAAAGCAAGCAATATCAAAATCATGGGAGCTATCAAATCCTAAATAAAAATGCCTCAAATTAACATTTGAGGCATTTTTGTTACTTGTCAAAGAGTGGGGGCCGCTTGGCCTGCCAGTCTGAATTTCTTTGAATAAAATCACCCAACAGGATCAATTTATCTTCTTCAAACAAATTGGCCAAGAGCGTAATTGATGTTGGGCTGCCTTGATTGTTGAAGCCATTAGGTAGGCAAAGAGCCGGAGAGCCGGTTAAATTGGTGATCTGAAGTTGTCTTCCTGCAAAACTTGGCGTCACGATGACATCATAATCCTTCATCAGCTCATGCATCTCTTCGATCAGGATTGTTCGCTGTCTTGCAAGCTGCACATATTCTACAGCAGGAATAAACCGGGCCGCGCGAAAACCATTCGGCCAGGCATTCCTTCCCTGGGCAACCAGCTGATCATCTATGTTTAATCTTGTCAACTCATCAAATGCCGCAGCCCCTTCCACCATCAGCATCATGACCATGGGGCCAGCTTCCACAGAAGTTTTGAGTTCCAAGGGATGCAGTTCAATTCCATTATTTCGAAGCAATTCGAGCACTTTCCGGTCATTTTCCTGGGCAGGTCTGTCACCTTCAAAAAAAGATTTGAAATATCCCACTTTGAGACTTTTTACATCCTTCTTTGAGGAGTAGTTGAATGCCGCCTCAAGGGAACTGGCATCTTTTGGATCTTTGCCGTTGATGACCGATAATACAATGCCATTGTCGAGTGCTGATCTGGAAATAGGCCCGATCTTATCCATAGACCAGCTTAGCGCCATTGCCCCATGCTTACTCACCCTTCCATAGGTAGGTCTCAGTCCGGTGACTCCATTTCTGGTCGAGGGAGATACGATAGATCCTAAAGTCTCTGTGCCGATGGCAAAGGGGACCAATCCAGCACTGACTGCAGAGGCTGAGCCAGCTGAAGATCCGCTGGAACCCTGTTTCAGATTCCAGGGGTTTTTGGTCACTCCACCATACCATACATCTCCCATGGCTAAGGCTCCCAAGGTAAACTTGCCAACAAGCACGCCTCCTGCCTCATCCAGTTTGGTGACTACTGTCGCTGTCTCATCGATGTACTGATCTTTGAATGGCATGGCTCCCCAGGTAGTTTTAGTTCCCTTCACCGCCAAGAGATCCTTGATTCCGTAAGGAATTCCATGTAAAGGTCCCCTATATTTCCCCACAGCCAGTTCCTGATCCATGGCTTTTGCTTTTGCTATCGCGGAGTCTTCTAACAGTGAAATCAACGATTGCAGCGTATCCGAATAATTTTTAATCCGCTCCAGGTAGATTCTAGTCAATCGTTCGGAACTGATTTGCTTGTTCTTGATTAATACTGCCAACTGATGAACCGGAAGATAGGCTATATCCGAGTCCTTTTCAGGTAAAGAAACCGAGACCGGAAGACCCCAATCCAACGGCTTTTGAGCTTGATCCGGTTGAAAGCCTATTGGAAGAGGATTAAAGACCAAGGATGGCGGTACTGAATTGTCCAAGCTGGTTTTCCGTAATGTTTGGTAGTTTTCCAGTTGATTTTTCAGATTGCCGATCATGCTGTCCTTTTCCGCCGGAGAAAAAGAAAGCCCAAAAAGCTCTGAAGCTCCTTCTATCGAATTGGGAGTTATTTCACCGGCATTTCTGCCTATTGTGAAGCCTAGGGCCACAAAAGAAAATGCCCCAAGAATCAGAAAAGCTTTATTACGAAGCCTGTTTTTAGTATCCATTGAATAGTTTTGTAAATCGTTCGAACTTGTACGGCTTCAAGGTGTTGAAATAGCTGTAAATAATCAAACCATCCATGGATCAAAAACAAGAATTCCCGATTTTTCCAATGTATTTCCGCGGATTGCTATTGTTGGCGGGTATGTATACTATCGCTTGGTCGGCGTTTTTCAAATGGTTTGGTCCTACGCTTGTCAATTGGCTTGCACTGGGCAGCAGCGAATCGCAAGAACTCCCGGCTTCATATTACGGTACATTTGGGCTTTTGGTAGGCTTGGTGATTTTTATCAGTGCATTTTACCCCGTGAGCTGGATCAAACTAATCCTTTTGGGAATCATTGGGAAAATCCTGCTTGCGGCTTGGTTCAGTATTGGATTTCTTCCTGAAATCGGTTGGAATAAGCGAAGTGGATTTCATTTGATTTTCAACGAATTGCTTTGGTTAGTTCCGATGACTTGGATCTATTCACGCGCATCACTTGTCAAAAAATATTTGGAGCAACAAAACGATTAGAAGCAATTTAAGCTTATGTGACCTTCCCCTTGATATCAAACCTAAAACGGAGAAAGCCAAGAAAAAAGGGATCGATTTATGAGTTCGATCCCCTATTACAATCTTTTACAATTTGTGATTAGGTCACTAAAATCAAAATCAACAAAATCACAATTATCGCTCCCAGAGAAAGATAAATGCCATTTCCGCTAGCTCTAGCCTCTGCTTTCATTGCTTTTAGCTCGGCCCTTACATCTTTAATCTCTTCCTTGGACATATCGCTGAAATCCATCGCTTTTATCTCCGCTACTCGAGCTTTCATTTCTTCCAGTCGCTCAGCCTCCTCGGCTGTCAATTCAGTATTTTCCTTTTTAGAATCATTTTTCCCTTCTGTAGGGATCGCCATGACCACTTGAGAACTGATCAATAGGGCCAGAATTGCAATTAATTTTTTCATAAGTAAAAAGATTTTTGTAAGTGATTTGATTCAATTACCAATAAGATAGCCAATTCCTGACAAATCTCCTTTTAAATTGAAAATCTCTCCCTTCCTGACCGGCTATTTTTGTAACTTACAGACCATTATTACTTGCCTTGAAATTCAAAAAAACACAATCAAATGTCTCAAAATAAAGCCTGTAAGCTATTTTTACTTGACGCAATGGCCCTGATTTACCGGGCACATTTCGCCTTTAGCAAAAACCCCAGAATCAATTCCAAGGGCTTGAATACAGGGGTGATGCTGGGCTTCACTAACACGCTTCTGGAAGTGCTCGATAAGGAAAAACCTACCCATGTTGGGGTAGCATTCGACACCAAAGCCCCGACTTTTCGACATGTACAATATGAGCCATACAAAGCCAATCGACAGGAGCAACCTGAAGATATTGCAATTGCAATTCCCTGGGTGAAGGAGATCGTCAAAGCTTTCAATATCCCGCTTCTTGAACTCGATGGGTTTGAGGCGGATGATGTGATCGGAACATTAGCAAAGAAGGCTGAAAAAGAGGACTTCGAGGTCTACATGATGACCCCGGACAAGGACTACGGCCAATTGGTAGATGACCATATTTTTCTATACAAGCCGGCTTTCATGGGTAATGCCGTGGATGTAATGGGCCCCAAAGAAATCTGTGAAAAATGGGACATCGAACGGGTGGATCAAGTATGTGATATGCTTGGACTGATGGGAGATGCGGTCGATAATATTCCGGGAATCCCGGGAATCGGTCAAAAAACAGCCGTGAAGCTCTTAAAGCAATACGGAACTATCGAAGAACTCATCAATAATTCAGCGGATCTTAAAGGCAAACAAAAGGAGAATGTAGAAAACTTTGCCCAGCAGGGTCTTTTATCAAAAGAATTGGCTACAATCAAGATTGATGTGCCGATTGACTTTGTCCACGATGAACTGAAATATGAGGGAATCGATGAAGAAAAACTTCGGGCGATTTTCACCGAGCTGGAATTCCGAACCCTCGCTGCCCGGGTATTTAAGAAAATGGGTGAAAAAGCGGGTGTCCAGAAAAACGATCAATTGGGGCTTTTTGGGGAAGCCCCCAAGGCTTCTGAAAGCGTAATCCAGGTTGAATTTGAAGAAGACTCTGTAGAGCTGACTGAAAAAGCTCCCGCCGAAACCATTCATGCCAATCTCCATAATTACCATAAGATCAAAGGTGAAGATGCCATCCGGGAGCTTATGGAGTATTTACAGATGCAATCCGAAATTTGTTTTGATACCGAGACCACCTCTCTCCAGGCTATGGAGGCCGAATTGGTTGGAATTGCATTTGCCTACGTGAGTGGGGAAGCCTATTATATCCCCTGTCCGGCAGATCAGCAAGAAACACAAGCGATCCTTGAGTTGATCCGGCCAGTTCTGGAAAACGAAAAAATCCTAAAGATTGGTCAAAACATCAAATACGATATTCTAGTCCTGAAAAATTATGGAATCCATGTCAAAGGTACGCTCTACGATACCATGCTGGCTCATTACCTGATCGAACCTGAAGGCAGACATTCAATGGATTGGCTTGCCGAGCAATACCTCAACTACAAACCTGTATCGATCACCGACCTGATTGGCAAAAAAGGCAAAAATCAAGGAAATATGCGCGATGTAGATGAGGATGAAGTCACGGGATATGCTGCTGAGGATGCAGATATCACTCTCCGACTGAAGACTGCCTTCGATCCGATTTTAAAAGAAAATCAACTCGAGAAACTCTTCTCAGAAGTGGAAAATCCGCTGATCAATGTGCTGGCAGACATGGAATTTGAAGGCGTCAAGATTGATACAGAGAGTTTGGCCGAACTCTCCATCTTGCTGGAAAATGAAAGCCTGGAGATCGAAAAACGCGTCTACGAAATCGCCGGAGTCCGCTTTAATCTGGCTTCGCCAAAACAACTCGGTGAAGTACTTTTCGACAAGTTAAAACTGGATCCCAAGGCAAAAAAGACCAAAACAGGACAATATGCCACCGGAGAGGAGATTTTGAGCCGGATGGCAGGCGAGCACGAAATCGCTCAGGCTATCCTGGATTACCGTCAGATGATCAAGTTGAAATCCACCTATGTGGATTCCCTTCCACTGCTGATCAATCCTAAAACAGGTAGAATCCACACCACTTACAATCAGTTTGTGGCAGCGACAGGAAGATTATCATCCGTCAATCCGAACCTTCAGAATATTCCTATCCGAACCGAAAGAGGACGAGAAATCAGAAAGGCTTTTGTGCCAAGGGATGAAAATCACCTTCTCCTTGCAGCCGATTACTCACAGATCGAATTACGCATAATGGCTGAGTTTTCGGGCGATGAATCCATGCTTGAAGCCTTCAGGAATGGACGGGACATTCACGCCACTACCGCTGCCAAAATCTTCCAGGTCCCTCTTGAAGAAGTGACTTCAGATATGCGAAGAAA